>JAKIYB010000100.1:0-3188 GCA_022708765.1 Armatimonadota bacterium
CCCGCCGTTACCCCCTAAGTTTGTGCATTTTCGCGAAATGGGGGGTAATTGGTTTTCGTCCGTCTACCTGGCCGGCCATCAATGGCCGGCTAACCGATTCAGCCGTATTCGGTGGGCGGGCGGTATGTGGTTGTCACGGTACGGACGGCAGTATAGCACACATACGTTCTTTTGACAAGCAAGTGTTTGCTTCGGGGAGGGGGAGGCGACGCGTGGGAGGGGTGGGGAGAGGCGGGGGGTATGCGTGCGGCTCAACGGGGTCTCGCCCGCCCAGGGGTTACAGCTCTGGGGCGCTGGCGGGGTTGAGGTAAATCCCCCGGTCTTTCAGTGTCTGGCCGATGGTGTCGCCGTGTTTAACCGGTGCATATATCGAAGAGCCATCTACGCAAATGCAAACAAAGCCGTTGTTATGCCGGGGATCCATGTCGTCTTCGAAGTAGTGGGCATCCGACGGATTGGCCGAGGTGAGGGCGTAGTTGGTGAACATGCCGCCTGGTTTGAGGTCGGCGGTCAGCAGCGTTGCCGTCGGCTGGGGAATATCATCCAGTTTCTTGCTGAAAAGGTTGGCGTTGAAGCCGTATTCGGGGTTCGCGGCCTTGCCCTTGCCGGTGAGCGTCGGGCAGTCGAAGCAGGCATCATCCGCCTTGATATACCGCGTCCATGCCGTTGAGCCGGGATCAGGAAAAAACACCTCGGTGTTATCCTGCGCATACATCACGATGGCGATGCTGATTTGGCGCTGGTTGTTCGTGCAAGTATTTTGACGAGCGCCATGCCCGCGATGCGGGCGCGCGAAGACGGGAAAGAAGATCACAAACAGGATGGCCAGGATGGCGAGGATGACGAGGGCTTCGGTGAGCGTGACGCCTTTTGCGGGCATGATAGGTACCTCCTGTAAGTCATGGTTTCGGCGCGGTGGCCGGGTCAATAACGATCCCTTTACGCTTCATAACTTGACTTATTGTTTCGCTGGATTCGATAGGTACCATGGCGGCATGACCATCAGCGCCGGAATAGACGAAGTGATGCGCATGTCGCGGATCTATGGCTGTCTCGAAGTAGTGGGTGTCCGCCGGGTTTGTTGAAGTCAAGGCAAAATTGCCCGTCATGGCGCTCTTTTTCAGATCGGTGGTCATCAATGTCTGGAACGGTGAGGGAATATCTTGTAGTTTCTTGCCGAAGAGATGGGCATTGAAGCCGTATTCAGGTGCGGACTGAGTGCCATCGCTGGAAAGTGTTGGGCAGTTATAGCTTTTTCCATATACGTTAAGGTACTGCGTCCAAGCTGATGAACCTGGATCAGGAAAGAACATCTCCCCGTTATCCTGAGCATACTGTAGTATCGCGTATGCAAGCTGGCGTTGATGATCCGTGCAGACGACCGGGTTTGCTCGCTGTCCTCTCGAGCGGAAAGAATATCGCCGCCAATACCGCGACTACCGCGAGGATGACGAGAGCCTCAAGAAGCGTAACACCTTTGACGGACATGATAGCTACCTCCTGTATTGCCATTCGTTCGAGCTATTGGCCCGAGCGGGATTGCGTCGGCCTTTCATCTCCATTATACCGCGTATAAGGAAAGCGGCGATGCTCGCCGCACTCCATAGGGGTCAGGGCAGCAACGTTGGGGCCTGTTTCACCGTGAGGGTGATGCCGACGCGGGTGAGGGCGTCGGGGAGGGTTTCTTTGGCCTGCTGGATGACGGTTTCGGCGTGGCCGTCGAGGGCGCAGACGTTGACGGCGCGCTTGAGGACGTGGGGTTGGCCGAGGTCGGCGTCGGAGGCGAGGGCGTAGGTGCCGCGCATGGCCTTCTTCGCCAGATCGGCGGTGAGGAGAGTGGCAGCGGGATCGAGGACGCGCGTTTCCACGACGCCGTACAGGGCGGCGTTGACGCCGTATTCCGGCGCGGCGGCGGTGCCGGTGCCGTCGGTGAAGGCAGGGCAGTCATATACGCCGGGGCTGAGATAGGGGGCGAGGAGAACCGTCCATGCGCAGCTATCCGGCTCGGGGAAAAAGGCGCGGTTGTGATCCTGCAGATACATCTGCACCGCCTGCGCGAGCTGGCGCTGGTGGCCCAGGCAGGTCTGCACGCTCTCGTTGCGTTTTGGGGTGACCTGGCCCAGCGCCCCAGCGAACATGTGCAGGACGACGAAAACGCCGCCGAGGATGATGGCAATGGCAATGATGGCGCCGACAATGCGCATGGCGTCTTTCCTGTTCAGACGATAAGCTGTATTCAAGTATAACACAGATATTCGGGATGGTTTTTACCGCAGCGCAGGGGACGCGGAGAGGTGTTTGGTATTGGGGCGGGTGGGGATATGGTGAAGGGTAAAGACGCGGTGCCCCCACCAGCAAGGCGAAGGCGCCGCGTCAATCCGCGAGGCCTTACTTTTTATCGGGGAAAAAGTCGAAGACGATCTCCCGTGGCGCTTCACCTTCAGCCAGCGGGATGTCGGAGAATTTCAGGTTGATGTGGAATGCCGGGGTACCGAGTGGGCCGGATGTCCCAACATGAAGCCGGGCTGCCGGCAGGCGCACCCAGTCACCACGCTGCTGGTCCAGGTCACGGTCCAGCCGGATTCCAAGGTAGCCCGGGTGGCTTGTTGTAAACCGTGCTTTCAACTCATGGCGCAGGCCGGTTGCCGCATCCTTGAATTCGATGGCGAAGAACCGGAGACCCAGGTCGGCATCCAGGATGCTGGAACCATCGGCCAGCCCGCTCTGAACGGCGTAGTTGTCCTTGTCCGTCACCTCTTGAATGAATCGCGAGAGCAACTTGAGGATCTTCTTCGGTTCACTTACGATCGAGAGTACCATCTGCATAACGCACCTCCGTGATACGTGTAGTACGCAGAGATTCCGGTGAATCAAGTCTGCGCCCGCAAAGGATTTCACCGTTTGCCTGATTGAATCCTATCACACTTTGTGTGATAAAAATAACAATTACAAATAATCAGCCTGCTGCTTTGCCAGTAGCAGGCTATTTGCGGTAATGGGTAAATCGGTGACAGACAATGTATTCCTGTGGATATGTGATAACAGCCGGACAGACACGGCTGACGCAGTAATCGCTTCCCAGTAGCTATCCCAAGGGGTAGTGCGCATTTACTGAGCACCAACGATGGCGGGGGGTGGGACGCGCGGCGTACAACTCCGCGGCTCCAGTATTGGTATTTTCGACGGAG
>JAKIYB010000100.1:3198-11101 GCA_022708765.1 Armatimonadota bacterium
GCCAGCCGTCGCGGCTGATGCGAGCGCCGAGGGCGCGGAGGAGGCGGGCCTGTTCGGGGTGGACGGAGCCGTCACCGAGCGGACCGATGTTGAGCAGCAGGTTGCAATTATGCTGGCGGGCGTGGCCGAGGAGGGCGTAGACGTCGTCCTCGGCGCGGTGGCCGCTGAAGGCGTTGAAGCCCCATCCGCCATGCTGCAGGGTGGCGCAGATTTCGTTATGCTTGCCGCGGTTGCGCTCCCATGCGACGCGCGCGCGTTCTGCTCCCGCATCGCCGCCGAGTTGCCGGGCGCGATCCTCCATGCCGTGGAAGTGCTGCTCCGGCGAAGCGAAGTCCTCGGTTCCCGTCGCCCCCTGCTTCCAGGAGATGAGCGTTTCCGGCCGGCGGGCACGGATGAAGGCATATACCTCCTCGATGGGGATGTATTCCTGCCCCAGCGCGTACCAGGCGGCGATGATGTCCAGCCACATGCCCGCCAGCGGGCGCGGCATCGCCAACAGCTCGCCCATGCAGGCATACGTGTAGTCGAGGTAGCGCTGGAAATCGGCCTTCTCGCGGTACAGGTACTCCGGCTGCGGCTCGGTATAGGCGGGCCGGGCCATGCCGAAGACATCGTTGCTAAGGAACCAGGGGTGGCGCCAGTTCAGCATGAAGGTGTAGTAGGTGAAGAAGCCCAGTCCCTTGCGGTCGCAGGCTGCCGCCAGCTCCGCCACCAGGTCGCGCCCGCAGGCGCTGTTCACGCTGTTGAAATGTTCCGCGCGCGAATCCCACAGGCAAAAGCTGTCGTGGTGGCAGCTCACCAGCGTGATATAGCGCATCTCCGCCTCCAGCGCAAGGTCGGTCAGCGCGTCGGCGTCGAAGCGGTGTGCGGTAAAATTATCCGCCAGCTTCGCGTATTCCGCCACCGGAATGCACTGGCGGTGCTGCACCCACTCCCCGCGCCCGAGCTGCGAGTAGAGTCCGAAATGGATGAACATGCCCAGCTTCGCCTCGCGAAACCACGCCAGGTTCGCCGCGTGGGGGTCGGTCGCCCACAGGCCGGCATGGGCGCTCAGGTAGGCCGGCACGGGGGATGGGCTGGTCATGGCGGGTACCTCCACTGTTGCTCCGGGGAGGCAGTCACCGCATTACCCCGGAGCATCAAGATAACGGAGACGAATCTACAGGCCATTATAAAGTGTGTATGGGAGCGAGGACAAGGTTTGTGGTTGGGCGGGCCGTTGTCGTTACCTGTCGGATGGGGTACAATTTCATTAGCAGCGAGGTAGCGTTATGCATTTTCGAATCGTCCTCTCGTGTACCCTCCTTTTTTCCGCCGTACTGGTCTCAGCGCAGGCACCGGATTTTCAGGTGCGCGACTACCTGAAACGCACCTGGACGAACGAGCGCATCTTCTTTCCGCTGACGCCGGCACAGCGGGCGCACGTGAAAGCCGGGCACGCGCTGGAGGGGCCGGAAGGCCCGGTGTCCTATCAACTCGGCGCCGGCGACCGCCTGTACCTGCTGACGGACCTGGCGCCCTTTGAGACGCGGGCGTTTCGCTTCACCAATGACCGCGCGAAGCCAGAGAGCGACTTGAAGGTCGAGGAGACGGCGGACGCCATCCGCATCAGCAATGGTCTGACCGGTATCCTGCTCGCGAAGCGGCTGACCGACGGCGGCGGACCGATCCAGGGGGTGCGGCTGCAATCCGGGAAGTGGGCCGGCGGTTCCGCCGATTGCCGCCTATACCGCGGAGGTGGTTGCCCGCGGACCCGTGTGGGCGGAGGCGCGCTGCCGGGCGACGTGGGCGGACGGCGACGCCTGGGAGCTGCGCGTGCGGCTGGATGCTCGCGAGCCGGTTGTGCTATTCGATGAGACGGCGACGGTGAATGCGAAGGCGTCCTTCATCCTGCAGGTTGAGAAGCACTTTGCTCCCAACAAAGCCTTTTTCCGCTACGGCGGCTCCTTCCCCGGCGGCATGCTGGGCATGAATACCACCGAGGAGATTCGTCCCGGCACGGTCTACCAGATGGAGCCGTGGCTGCACTGGCAATACGCGAAAGCGCGGGGTTCCACCATCAGCCTTTATCACGAAACTCAGGTGATGAAGGGTGACGACAACCTGGACGAACTCCTCGGTGATGAGGATCCGGATCTGCTGACCATCGCCGCGCGCGAAGCGAGTGTCTGGGTGGATCCGGCGCTGCGCGGCAAACAGGCGGAAGCGGTGATTTCGCTGGTGAAGAACGCACAGGGATTGACGATGACCTTCCCGTTGAAGCACGGCGCGCGCAAGTGGCTACTGGCCGTGCCGAACCGGGCGGAGAGCCTGAAAGTGGCTGGGAAAGGCGGGGTGTCGCCGCTGCCCGAGCAACTACTCGTGAAGCACGGGCATTTTCCGCTGGAGCTGGTGAAAGATTATATCTACACGTGGCCCAACACCGACGCGCATCCGCGCGAAATCCTCACCGAAGTCGAGATCGCGCACCTGCGCGCAACCGCCGACCCGGAGCAGTATGAGCGGCTGGCGCGCCAGGCGTCGGTCTCGGAGATTCCGCTGTATCAGGCGGAAGGCCCGCTGCGCGCCTACCTGGTGACGCAGTCTCCCGAGTTGGGGAAGAAGATCGTCGCCACCGCGCTGCGGCAGGTGCAGGAGGTGGTGGATTACCTGGTGACGGAGGACGGCATCCCCTATGGCTGCGCGCCGCACAACAACTCCGGCATCGGCATTGCGCCGGTGATGGCGGATTTCGCGCTGGGCACGGCGGAGATCACCCCAACCGAGCGCGAGCAACTGCTGGCACAACTGGCGTTTATCGGCTACACGTTGGCCCGGCCGGAGTACTGGTCGCCGGAGCGCGGCTTCGCGGGCCTGCCAAACATGACCACTACCGTCTACGGCTACCAGACCTCGTTGGCCTGCGCCATCCCCTCGCACCCGCTGGCGAAGGCGTGGGTGCAGACGGCGCTGGACGCACTTACCGCGCAAGTGCGGCACTGGTCAGACGAAAACGGCGGCTGGCTGGAGGCGCCGCATTACGCGATGGTGTCCTACGATGTCTTTGTCGGGTCATTCCTGAAGCTCTACAATGCCGGTTTCAGCGATATGCTGTATGACCCGCAGATGAAGAAGATCATCGAGTGGTTCGGGAAAATTTCCACCCCGCCCGACCCGCGCATCCTCAATATCCGTCACAAGCCACCCATTGGCAACACCTATCTCAACGAGCCAACGGGCGAATTCGGCATCATCGCCTACCTCTGGCGGGAGAAAGACCCGCAGTTCGCGTCAGAGATGCAGTGGATGTTCAAGGAGCAGTTATCGTATCCCGAGCCGGGCATTGGCGGAGCGTACCCGGCGCTGATGGGTTTTCGCGGGCTGCTGCTGGACCCGACGATTCCCGCGAAGGCGCCGGCATGGGGCAGCGAGCTTTTCCCACGGACGGGCGCCATCCTGCGCAGCGGTTTCCCGACGGACCGCGAGACGCAGATGCACATCATCGCCGGCGATTTCCGCTCGCATTACGATATAGACTCCGGCAGTATCACGCTGTGGGGCAAGGGACGGCCGCTGGCGGATGATTTCGGCTACTACGGCTGCGCGCCGGTGGAAGATCACAGCCGCGTGGAGACGCCGCAGGCCTACGCCAACCTGATGCCAAAGGCATTCAAGACCACGCCGGGTTTTGATTATTTTCGCGGACAGGGGGGCGGATGGACGCGGCAGATCGGCTTCGTGAAGGATGCCGACCCGCTGGCGCCCAACTACTTCGTGTTGCGCGACACGCTGCGGGACGCGGGGCCGGTGACCTGGCGATTATGGTGCGCCACGGAGACGGTGCGGCTGGGGCGGGAGGCGCCGGCGCCGGTGGAAGACGAGATCCTGATTGGCGAAGAAGCGCCGGACACGCTGCCGGAGCTCAACAGCAAGCCGTATACGCCGAAGGACGCGGGGGATTTTCGCGCGCTGGCGGTCGGCGTGCATGACGTGGACCTGGACGTGATCTTCCTCGGTGAACCGTGGACGCTGAAAACGGAGCTGAAGACGCGCGTCTCGGCCAGCGGTCTTTACCCGTCAAAAAACTGGTACGCGATGCCCTCCACGCAGAAGGGCATCATTGCCACCCACCCGAAGGCGACGACGCTCACCGCCATACTCTACCCGCGGTTGAAAATGGACAAGCCGCCCACCGTAACCACCATCGCCGATGGCAAGGGGGTGAAAATACAGCATGCCGCCGGCACGGACTACGTCTTCCTGGCTTCGGAACCGTTCACCTTTACCGAGGGCAAGCTGACTTTCACCGGGATGGCGGGAGTGATTCGCCTGCGGGAACGGAAGAAGGCGGAGGTGGTAGTGGGAGAGTAACATGAAATGGGGACAGCAACGAATTTCCACGGGTGGATAATTTGGTCAGTTGTGGATAGGCAGGAAATTCGTTGCAGTTCCCATTTCGGCGGTGGATACCGCACTCGTTTACCGCGTGAGCGGAGTGTTGGCGGCCGGGAATTCGGTGGGGGTGACGTTGGCGATGCCGCGAGGACCGGGGATGATTTCGCCCGTGGCGATATCCACGGTATTCACCGCCGCGGCACCGTCCAGTTCGCCCCAGACGACGGCGAAGCGATTGCCGAGGAAATCATGGCCGCGCAAGGTAAGGCCGGGCATTGTGGCGACGACTTTGCGGTCGCCGGTGAACCAAACGCGGGAGACCTCCACCGCCGGCTTGCCCGCCACGGTGACCTGGCGAATTTCCAGCGTTTCGCTCTTGTTCAGCATGTAGGAGCGGCGCTCGGGGAAGAAGTAGACGGGGGCGGTTTTCCACGTGGGTTTCTCGGCGGCCGGGGCGGTTTCATAGCAGACGGTTTCCTCGCCTTTTTTCGCAAGGATAAGCAGGCGCTCACCCTCCCAGGCGATGTTCTCCGGGCGCAGGATAACGGGCAGGTCCAAGGTTCGCGTCTTCCCCTCACCCGGTTTGCCGACCACCACGGTCCAGGCGCCGCCCACCCGCGGGCGGACGAAGGCCGCCCATGCGGTGCCGGCGTCGTTGAGCGCGGCGGGGCCGAAGGCGAAGGCGCCATGCAGCGGGACGATCTTGCCGTCCGTCTTCACCAGCAGCAGGTCGTGCGACGAGCGCGAGGTGCGCCGGGTGATGATGACGGCGCCGTTGGCCTGCGGGAAGTATTCGCTCACCCCGGCGACGACACGGGCGCTATTGGTACCGAGCAGCGAGCAGCGATAGAGGTCGCCATTCAGATTCGGCTCATCGCGGATGGGCGTGAGATAGAGCAGCGATCCGCCCCAGAGCATGACAGGCCCGCCATATTTGATATGAGCGGCGCTGGTGGTATACAGGTACAGCGTGTGGCGCGCTTTCAGGATAACCTTCCAGCCAGGGGTGAGTACCTGTGCATACATTTTGCCCGGCTCGGGCATGCCCAGCGCGGTATCCGGCCAGACGACGGGCACGGCGCTTTCCAGGCCGATCTCCTTCGATGACACCTTCAGCCGCTGCTGCAGGTCCGCCGCGCACTGGGTGAGGATGGCGGCCGGTGGCGCGGCGGCGGGCGGCGCGGCGCTCACGCGCGGGGCGCCGATGACTACCAGCGCCAGCAGAACAAGCCACGGCACGAATACATGTTGTCGCATATCGGTAACCTCCCGGTTCAGACATCACTGTGCTACTTCTTGTGACCGCGGGTGATGGGGAAAAGTTCCCGCGAGTGTTGTCAGCATGAACAGTCCTTGATGTTTGGTGATAAAGATGAGCCGCCTGTGAAAAGAAGGAAGGAGTTCGCCCGGATGGCAGCGTAATAGCGGAGAGCACGGCAACGGGGGCAGCACGACATGGCGGCAAAGCAGACATGGTCACTGGAGGGGGCGGCGATTTTGCTGCCGAAGACGGCGGACGCGGTGGCGCGGTTGGCGGCGGGGGAACTGTCGCGGTATCTCTACCTGATCACCGGGCGGCCGTCACCGGTGGTGGATACCATGCCGACCAGCGGGCGGGTGGTGGTTCTGGATGCCAGTACCACCGCGCCCGGTGATCTGGGGACGCAGGGCTACCGGCTGACGACGCTGTCGCGGACGCACCTGGATATGCTGTGCGTGGCCGCGCGCACCTCCGCCGGCGTGCTTTACGGCGCCTATGGCCTGCTGGAGCGGCTGGGCATGGGGTTTTACGCCGGGGGCGATACCTTTCCCCGGCAACCGGCGCGAGCGGTAATTCCCGCCGATCTGGATGTGATGGAGCATCCGGCCTTCACCGTTCGCGGTAACATGCTGCACTACAATTTCCTCTGTGGCCCCACTACCTGGGGGCTGCACGATTATAAATTCTACTTCGATCAGCTCGCGCGCATGCGCGCCAACATGCTGCTGATGCACTGGTATGACGGCGAACCTGGGGCGGCGTACCAGTTCGATGGGGAGTATCTGACCGGCGGGGTGACGCCGAATTCGCTGACAAAGCCGTGGGGGGCGGTGGCGGCGCTGCGCACCTCGCAGTTCTCCTTTGGCACTGGCGATTTCTTCGATGAGGAAATTTTCTCCAGCCCGTGCGGCGAGGATCTGCCCGACCTGCAGACGGAAATCAAGCGTTCGGAAGCGATGTTTCGCCAGGCGGCGCGCTACGCGCGGGGCTGCGCGGTGAACGTCGCCGCCGGTTTCGAGGCGCCGCGCACCGACCCCGCCGACCCGCGCGAGGCCGAACGTTTTCAGGCACGCGTACGGCAGTTTTTACAGCGCAATCCGGACATCACCCACTTTGCGCTGTGGCAGCACGAGAGCGGCGCCTGCGTGGGCAGCACGCCGCCAGCATCCGGCGACCCCGGCATGGCGCTGCTGGAAGCGCGACGCGAGCAGTTCGCCTACCTCGGGAACGTTCAGCGGGTGTGGGAGGCGATTCGCTACGGGCGTTTCGCGGAACTGGCACTGGAGGTAATGGCTCAGGAGCGGAGCGACCTGCCGCTGGTGATGGTGGGCTGGGGTGGCGACCGCTGGATGCAGTTCGCCGACCTGTGCCTGGGTTACGACCGCACCATGCCCGATCATGTCATCTTCACCTGCCACGACAACATTGACGCCTCGATGGGGCCGAACGTGAGCACGCCGTGGGGGGAACTGCCGCCGTCGCGCGAGCGCTGGGCGATGCCGTGGGTGGAGGGCGATATCTCCACCTGCGACAGTCGCCAGCCGCACGTGCTGACGCTGGGCGAATTGGCGCCGGACGCGCTGGCAAAAGGCTGTCAGGGGCTGCTGACGCTGCAGTGGCGCACCCGCGACGTGGAGGAGGAGACCGGTTACATCGCGCGCTTCGCCTGGGACACGGCGCTGACTCCGGAAGCGTTTTACCGTGACATGGCGCGCAAGGCCTTCGGCATCCAGCAGGAAGAGGCGATGAGCGACCGTCTGTTGGGGCTGCAAGCGCTGGGCGATCGCTGGACGGGCGTGCGCGGCACCGGCGAGTGCAGCGCCATGCGCTGGACGGGCTGGGCACCGCATTTCCCCTTTGAACTCGGACCGGACACCGCCGATTTCCTCATTCCGAAGGTGGAAAAGGCTATCGCCGCGTTATCAGAGGTGCCGAAGACCACCGATAGCGAGGCGGCCTTCCATCTGATTCAGGAGCAGAGCGGTTTCGCGGAGGAAACGGATGACGCGCGGCCCGGCGTGGCGGAGATGCGCGCGGCGCTGACGCGGCTGGAGGCGCTGCGCGGAGAAACGGATACCCTCTTCCTGCGGCGGGCGCTGCGCGCCATCGAAGAGGAGGTCTACACGCTGCGCCCGAGGCTGGTGGCATTCGGCATGACGGGGAAATCGTACCAGGCGCTAGACGGTTTCCTCATCGCTATCCACCACCTCTGGCGCAACGCGGGCGCAGCCGAGCACATGGCGGTGCTGCGCGATTTGCGCGTGGATA
>JAKIYB010000101.1 GCA_022708765.1 Armatimonadota bacterium
TACAGAAGTGTGGGCCTACGCGTGTTGGATGCTCGGGCTTGCGGAGACATCGTTGCTCGACCGCTGGAAAGCGGCGCCGCGCCTTTCGCTCGCGAGCAGCGCGCTGTGGGCGGACAATCAGGCGCTGGCGGAGTTACGGCACCGACGACAGCTCGCACACTGGCAGGCGATGGCGATCTCGCTGTGCCAGGCGGATAGTGATATCCGGCCATTGTTAGCCCACGCGCCATCCGTCAACGCCCTCGCCACAACCGGGCGTAAACTTGTCACGCTTGCTGAGACACAGGCGGCCCGCGCGCATACCGAAGCGGCCAGCATCTCCTACCGCGCCAGCCTGTTCCTGGGGACGGCCGGGCTCCTGATCGAAGCCGAGCGAGCACGCGCCGCGGCATTTGGCTGCATCCGCCAGGCCGTTGAAGCTGGCGTCGCCGCAACGCGCGCCTTCACGTCATCCCGTACCTGGCAGGCCAGCGCGGTTACCGTCACCGCGCCGGCACGATTCGACCTGGGGGGTGGCTGGTCAGATACCCCACCGTTTTGCCTTGATTGGGGAGGAACGGTGCTGAATTTCGCCGTCGCCCTGCATGGCAGATATCCGATCCGTACCACCGTGCGGCGTATCGCCGATCCCGTCATCCGCTGTGTGGCTGGCGAGGAGGGCATCAGCGCGGAGTTCGCGACGACCGAAGAAGTGTTCGCGCCCGCGGCGCCTGGTTCGCCTTTTTCTATCCCGCGCCTCGCTCTGCAGATGCTGCGGGTCGTCACCCCTGATACTGAGCTGGCAGCGACCCTGCGGGCGCGGGGCGGAGGGTTGGAAATAACCACCGCGGTGGATCTGCCGATGGGCTCGGGCCTGGGGACCAGCAGCCTGCTGGCTGCCACCATGCTCCAGGCACTGGCGCACCTGTGCGGCATCACGATGAACGAAGCCGATCTGAGCGATCAGGTGATGCGCCTGGAGCAACTGATGACCACTGGGGGTGGTTGGCAGGATCAGGCCGGCGGCATTTTCCCCGGCGCCAAGCTTGTGAGTTCCAGCCCCGGGCTGCGCCAACGCCTGCGCGTGCATCCCGTTCACTGGTCACCCGAGCACCGCGAAGAGTTCTGCAGCCGCATGGTGCTCTATTACACGGGTATCCGCCGCATCGCGAAAGGGCTGCTCGACCAGGTAGTCAGCGCGTATCTGGCGCGCGACACTGCCACGGTGCAGGTACTGCACAGCATTAAAACCCTTGCCGTGGAGATGAGCCACGCCCTCCAGGAGGGGGAGTGGGACCGGCTGGGCGCCTTGATTGACCGGCACTGGCAGTTGAATCTGCTGATGGATCCCCACATGACGAATGCCCCGATTAATGCGCTGCTGCAGGACATACGCCCGTTTCTTGCCGGAGCGAAACCGGCCGGAGCCGGAGGCGGGGGCTTTTTGCTGCTGCTGGCCACCAGTTCGCATGCGGCCCGCCAACTGGAAGAGCGTCTGGCGGCGCGCTCCGGCAACGGAGCGGTGTTCCCGTGGCAGCTTACGGACGAGGGTTTGCATCTCGAGATCGAGGAGTGACGGCATGCGCATCCGCGCGGCGTGCATTACTCGCGAATCACTAGCACGCACAAAGCCAAGTCGGCACAAGCAGGTAGCATGCCGGGGGACGTGATGGTTAATGTACGAGCGAGCATGGTATAATCAGCGCGGTTACCTCGCGTTCACCAGCATACGAGTTGCTGATCTCAAGAAAAGGTGATCCCGGAATGGATAGTGCACACACGTCACCGACGCTCGCTGAACCATCTGCCACGATAACCCGCCCGGCGGGCTTTTTCGCCCTGTGTTGGCAGTACCGGATGAAACTGCTGTTATTTGGCTGTTGCGGGCTCCTCATTGGTTTACCCTTTGCCTTGATGAAGCATGCGACCTATACGTCCGAGGCCACGCTGATCTTTCCGTCCGCCGTTTCCGGCCGTCAGGCGATGTTGACGGGGGGGGGCGGTGACTTGCCCAGTATGCGGTTGCTGGACGGCGCGCTGTTAGTGCCACAGCCCGGTTCGAGCGCCGGCACGGCAACCACCCTGCTGTCTTCACGGCGGATTCAAGAGAAAGTCATGCGTGACCAGGATTTGCAGCAGGCATGGAAATGCAAGAACGCCTACGAGACAAAGATGAAGTTCTTGAAGTCGTTCCAGTACAGCATTGGCAAGAATATGGAGCTGACCGTGCGCTTTACGGATACCTCGCCGACGCGCGCGCAGCGTGTCATGCAGGCCATCCTGCGCGAGTTGGATCAGGCGGTCGCGGAACTGGGTATTGACCCCGCTCGCCACAGCCAGACGTTTCTGGAGCGTCAACTCACGGAAACGGAAGCGACATTCCACGCCCGCCAGGAAGAGCTGCGCGCGTTTCAGGAACGACACGGTCTGTATCTCCTCGAAGAACAAACACAAGCGAGGGTGCGCGAACTCACCCAGCTCCAGCAGGAAGAAGTCGAAGAGCGCATCGCGGCGGAATCGCTGGCCAAAGGATTAGCAGCCACGACCTCCAATACCGTGAAACAAATCATGACCGGCGTGGATCCGGCCGGTACCGGTCGGAGTATCAGCGTGTATTACGAACGTATCCAGATGTTGGAGCGCGATCTGGCCGAGATGCGCTTCCAGCTTACCGGTGATCATCCGGATGTGAAAAAGAAAGTCCAGGAACTGGATGTCGCCAAAGAGGCGCTGGCGCAAGAAATCACTCGCCATCTGGCACTCGTCGAGTCAGGGAGCGCGCCGGCTATCAGTGACCGGGTCGCCCGCGTGGCGGAAACGCGCGCGCGCGCGGCTGGACTGGCGGATGCGGTGGCTCGTATGGAGAAACGGTTGGCCGGCGTTCCCAAACTGCGAGTCCAGCACGCCCGTATGATGGTGGATCTGGAGGCAACCCGTGAGGCCTACAAGCTCCTTCGCCAGGAGCGTGAGAAGGCACGTGTCGTTGCTGAAACGCGCAGTCCGCAGTATCAGGCACTGGATGTACCGAGCCTTCCAGACATGCCCAACCCGCGCGGCCGGCTGCAGTTACTCGCCCTGTGTTTCATGGTAGGGCTCCTCATCGGCGGCATTCGCCCGTATCGCCAGTGGTTGCGTGAGCAGGAAGCCGCCGAAGCCCGCGCTGATGCCGAATCCGCGCAGGATTGATGTTATGGCCTGTTCCGATAATGCAATGCCGGCACCGGCAGCCATGCCACGGCCGTTGACCACGAACGCGCCCCCTGTTCCGTTCTCCGCACGGTACATGGGGTGGCTCATTCTGGCGGTTCTCGGCATGCTGGCCTTCAGTCGAGAGTGGCTGGGCCAGGAACGCCCGTTTTATAATTCCGCATTAGGTAATCTCGCGTTACTGGCGTCCCTCGGTTTTGCCGTGTATTTCCTCGTCTTTCTGCGTCCCTGGGCCGGCAGACAGGCACGGATGGCACGTCTGGCGCCATTTCTGCTGCTCTACGGACTGCTGACGCTCACCATCCTGTTTGAACGCGCCTGGTGGGTTCCGGGTGATCTGCCCACAAATAAGGAGATGCTCCGCTCCTACCTGTTGATCCTGTGCGCGCCGATCTGGGGGTGGGTCGGTTTCTGGTACGCGGCACGGCCAGCGCATGCCCGCTGGCTGCTGGAACGCCTGGCGGCGTGCGGCGCGATCGGGGCAGCGGTCTCGTTCATCCTGTTTCACCTGGGCTTCAATGGGATTACCAGCCCGGGCGCGGCGGACTGGCCGATGCGCCTCATCTTCCTGTTTTCGTATTTCTGGTACCTGTATCGCTGGCTGCATGCCGATCGGATGAACTGGTGGGCGCTGGCGGGATTCCTGGCCAGCAGTATGGAAATACTCCTGATGCTGCACAAGCCGATCATTGCATGCGCGGCGGTGGGTATGGTAGCCCTGTTATTCCTGATGGTGCGCAGTGAACGCCATACGGGATTACGCGCGGTGCGACGCATCGTCGTACTGTCGCTGGCAGGGGCCGTGTTAATGGTCGCCGTCAATGTTGCCACCAATGGCCTGATTACCGATACCGTCGAGCACTTTGTCTATGAGCGTGTCTTTCATCTGAGCTTTCGCCCAAAACTCTCTGACCTGAATAGTGAGCTGATGCTCGACCTCGCGAGCGGTGGCCGGTTCTATGTATGGAAAGAATCCCTGTCCATGGCGGCCGCCAGCCCGTGGCTGGGATCAGGCTTTGGTAGAAAATTAGAAGCGCAAACCGTGGCCGAAACGGATCTGTCCGTCCATAACCTGTATCTGGAATTCTTACTCGGCGTGGGAATCTGTGGGCTGGCGATCCTGCTCATAAATATCTGGATATGGTTCGCCGCGATTCTGCGCCATCTTCGTCACCTTCACCCCGATACCCGTGCCGGCATCATCACGATTGCCTGCTATGCGATTGCGCTTCTTGCGTATAACATGGGTGGGATCATCATCTGGTTTATCGGTCCGACCTATGTGGCGGTGTTCCTCGCCGGAATCGCGCTGCGGCTCGCGCAGCGCGATACGTCGTAACACAGGGACGCCGCTTCATGCGGTGCCCCGTCATGCCAAGGTACTCCACCCGTCCGCCCAGGCCGACTTCGCTTCCGCGATTGCATTCACGAAGGGGTCGGAAACATCCCACGCCGAATAGTACCTGTGGGTCCATGGCGCACCATCGCCGGCCCAAATTCATGAAGCACGGCAGGAGAGAGCACCGGAGCAGCGGGCCATCGAAGAAACGTCTCTGGTCCATCATCAGCGCGGCGTGGAATGACGAAGGCGAAACACCCTCGTGCCTTCCCAGAAAGAGCACGAGGGTGTTTCCTTGCTTCCGCCTGCTCCAGACAAGACGTCTGGACGCCTATTTCGTGAACGGCAGCGCGATCAGCGCCATTTCCGAGAGCGTCTGGATGATGCGCTCGTATGCGCCTTTGGTCTTAATTACCTGGGCGATGTGCTTCGTCGGCACGATGATCACGTCGCCCGGCTCCACCGCACGCGCGGCGCGGGCGGGCAGCATGCGCCCGTTCGCGCGCAGCACCACGATGTTGCGCTTCTCGCCGTCCTCCGCGATGCCGCCGACGGCATCCAGATAGTAGTTGATGGATTTCTTCGGTTGGTAGCGCACGGTGCCGTTGTTGATGACGCCGCCGATGACGGTCACCGTCTCCGGCGTCTTCGGCACCACGATCACGTCGCCGGGCGCCAGTTCGATGTCCCCCTGCCGGCCCTTCGTGCGCAGCAGTTGCGCCGCGTCAATGGCCAGCGACAGCCCGAAGACCTGCTGGGACATCTGGCGCGGAGGGATAATCAGCGTCACGGAATCGCCGTCGTTGGTGGAGATAACCTGCGCCAGCGCGCTGGACATGTTCCGCACGGACTGGTTCTTTGCCGCGTCTTCGGCGGCGGCCTCTTCCGACGCCGCGGCGTTCGTATTCGCGACCCCGGCGCGCTGGTCCAACTCGACCATGAAGCGCGCCAGTTCAGACTTCTGCGGCCCGCCGAGGAGCAGGCTCTGGCTGCGGTACAGGGTGATGCCCGCCGGATACGCTTCCGGCAACAGTTCGAGCTGGTTTAACGCCTCGTAGAGCGTCTTCGGTTTCGTCCCGGTTTCCGTATAGAGCGGGTAACTGCCGGGACGCGACACGGCGCCTTTGATGAGGAATGCGGTACGGGTGTCGCGGTAGTGAGGATTTTCCATCACGGTGATCAGGTCGTGCGCTTGCAGGAACGGGTCCAGCTTGAGGCTGACGTTCTCGCCGTCTATCGTCACCGTAAAGGGCGACGCCGACAGCTTGCCGTTCACCTCGCGATGCAGTTCAACCACGGTATCGGCTTCCGGCATAAAACCGCCCGCCTGGTGCAGCAGGTCGGAGAGCTTCATGCCGGTGACCAGCCGGTATGCGCCCGGTTTGCGCACCGGACCGTCAATCTGCACGGTGGGGAGTTCCATCACCTCTTCGCGTTTCACCACCACCAGCCGGTCGCGCGGGCGCAGCAGCGGGTTGGCATTGGTCAGCGCACCCGATTGCGCATCGTCCAGGTTCACCGCGATAACCTCGACGGTGTTGTCGGAACGGATGCGATACAGGTCGGCGCGCGGGACGTAAGCGGTCAGCAGGACGCCCTTCGCCAGGAACAGCAGGTGGCTTACGCGCATCTCGCCGCGATAGGGATAGGTGCCCGGCGCGGAAACAGCGCCATCAATCGTGACGAACTGCGCCTCACCGGTCTGCGAAATCGGGTAGATGACCAGATGATCGCCTTCCCGCAGCGGCAGGTCATACCGCGGGTTTTTCGCCAGCGCTTCCCGAAGGTGGACTTCAATGAGCTCTTCGGTATAGGTGTCTTTCTTGATCCGAGTCAGCAGCGCGCGGTCCAGGGTGACATTCACCTTCAGGCCGCCCGCCAGAAAGACGGCATCTGAAATGCGCATGCCGCGGTAGAAGGCCAGCGCGCCGGGTTTCTCCACCTCGCCGTCCACGCGCACCACGAAATCCAGCACCTCATCACGCGATTTTACCATCAGCCGGTCGCGCGCCTGCAGCACGAGATTCGCCGTCACGTCGCCGGCAAGCGCTTTCTCCAGGTTCACCGGCATCAGCACCGCATCCGCGGCTACCGGATAGCGGTAGAGGTATGCCTGCGTGAGATAGGCGTTCGTGGATGGCCCGAAGGCCAACTCCATCAGATCCGCCACGCGCATTCCCGGTCGGAAGGGGTACGGCCCCGGTTTCACGACTTCCCCGGTGATGGTGACGATGTCGAGCAGTTCGGGGAGTTGCGTCCGGGTGAAGATCGTCAGCGTGTCGCCGGCACGCAGCGGCAGCTCCGCACCCGGTTCCTTCGCGAGGATTTTTCGCGGTGACACCGGCAGCTTGATCAGCGTGCCGTCGTCCTGTTGCCGCTCGATGATCGCCTGCTCCAGGTAGGCGTCGGCGGTGAAGCCGCCCGCCAGTTCGACCAGCACCGGGATGGACGGTGCTTTTTCGATGGAATATTGGCCGGGACGATGCACGGCACCCCGGATGGCCACCGCGTTTTTCAACGGTGGCGGCACCGCTTTCACGGTAACGATGTCGCCGTTGCGCAGGACAAAGGCCGCGTCCTTCGGCAGCGTGCAGTCAATCGTCTGCCGCTCGCGGTCGGCGTTCACCCGCACGATGCTCACCAGGTCGGCGCTGTTCGGGGTGGCGCCGCCGGCCAGCGCCAGCGCCGCGCTCAAAGTGATATCGGTTTCGCGCAGTTCATAGATCGCCGGGCGGCGCACCTCGCCATCGAGCGCTACCAGCGTACGCGTGAAGGGGACGAAGAGGGTATCGCCGGGTTCCAGCGGCACGGATACGTCAATGCCGTTCAACAGGTACTGGTAGACGTCAATGTCCGCGCCCACCTGCTTGCCGTGGCGCATCAGTCGAATGGCGCGCAGCGAACCAAGGTCGGATGGCCCGCCGGCCGCGTACAGCGCGGTGAAGACCGTTGCCATGCTGGAGAGCATGAACTTCCCCGGCTTCGTCACCTCGCCCATCACCCACACGGGAATGGTGCGTCGGCCCACAACCCGAACGGATAACTCGAACTGCTTGTAGAGCTTCGCGTACCGCCGGCGCAATTCGTCAGTCATCTGCGCCGCGGTGCGCGAGGAAGCAGGAACCACTCCCAGCGTTTTCAGATAAATTTCGCCCGCGCCATTCACCAGAACGGTAGCCCGTTCGTATTCGGTGTTGCCATACCAGCAGATGACCGACAGGCTGTCCCCGGAGCCCAACACGTAATCCGGCGGCACTGGCGCTTCGGGATTTGGCTCGAAATTGATGCCCGCCGCGCGGAAGAAGTCCTGCCCGAAGACGCTCAGCCTGGGCTTTGCCGGCTCCGGTTGCGAAGGCGCCACCTCCGGCGCGGCGGGAGTTGGCGCTTCCGTGGTCGCGGCGGGTGTCGTGGTATCGCCGTTAGCGGGCGCGGCCGGCGCGGTGGCCGGCACGGTGGCCGGTGCCGTGGGGGCTGGCGCCGTGGGGGCGGTGGCACCACTCTGCGCAAAGAGCGGGATCAAGCCAACGATGATGAGCAGGAAGCACGCGGCGGCAACAACACGGGTCAGTCGGGCCATACGACAAGTTCTCCTGTGAATGTGACGGGACAACAGCATATCATTCGCCGTTATTATACACCGGGTTGAGCGATAAGAAAATCCGCGAGGGGGAAAGGGAAGCGGATGTGTTCGCTTCTACGCTCGGTTGGCGGGATGGCATCGCATGAGATTCCGCCCTGCCGAGGATACCCATTTTGCATGGATTTACACACCCGGACGATACCCGCGCTCGATGACGGCTATTATGAAGTGGTCGCGCGCCGCGCGGCATAGCCGTTAATCTCCGAAGCCGCCCGCGAAGAGGCGAATGACGCGAGTGCTATCCGGCGAGATAAGGATTGAACGCCGGGCAGCGGATCAACACCTCGCGGGCACCATCAACGGCCTCAACAGTGACCGTGCGCTCGAGAGGGGCGGAGTGGCGCAGCCGACTCTCCCGCAGTTCCGCTTTGAGTGCCAGGATGCCTGGAAGGGCACCACCCAGCCATTGCAGGTCCGCCAGCGTCGGATCGGCCATTTCGCGCCCGCCGCGGATGCGGGTGAGCATCGGGTAGGCCTCCGGCGCGGCAATCGGCCAGTCGTGTGCCTTAATGGCGTCGAGATCGTCGAAGCTCATGGTATACGCGTAGTCATACATGAGCGCCATGCCGGTGGTACGGCGCGTGGTACGCGCCGGGGAACCGGGGCGATAGAGGGCCTGCAAGGCGTCTTTCGTGTCGTAGACCGCCAGCCCGAACACCTCTCCGGCATTGCCCATCACCACAGCATACCGCGGCTTGGCCTCCGTGGGGAAGCGGATTTCCAGCGGAAATTCGTCGGTAAGGTCTCGCCAGACCGCCGCGCGGTAGTAATCGGCGGTCATCTGAAAGTAGTGCGTCAGCAACGCATCAGACGCGCCCGGTATAGCGGTCAGCGACGGGAGCGGCGGGATGCCCGCATTCATCGCCTGTTCCAGTTCAGCCAGCGGTTCGTCCAGCATGGGCAGGTTCTCGGCGTAACCGGAATCAATGGCCAGTTCGTCGAGCGCGGGCATGATGGATTGCAGTAGATCGGCGTCATTCGTGCCGATCAGCGCCGGACGGCGCGGCTCACCCGCGCCTACCGTCGGATGCAGCATCATGCCCAGCAGTTCCGCCAGGACGGTCTCCGCCGATGGCACCGCGTCATACACGCGGGTGCCCATGATATAGCCGGAATTGCTGATGGCGATGAGCAAATACGGTCGGTGCGGCTGCTGTTGTCTTTCCGCCACCCAGGTGCGTGCTAAATGGACGGCCATCACCCACTGTTCATCTGCTTTCGGCAGCGCCGCAGCCTGCTTCAACAGACTGGATATTTTCATGCCTTTCGCCATGTCGCTACTCCTTCGCCAACATCAGCATAGCAGGGCGCGCAACCACGCATCTTACCCCTTCTCCCACAATGCGGCAATCGCCGCCAATGTCCACTCCACCAGTTCCCGCCCGCCTTCTGGCCCCACCGGCGTGCTGGCAGGCACCGCACCGTAACTCTGGCCGGCGATGGCGCGCCGGGTGGGCAGATAGGTGCCGCTGCCCACATGTTGAATCAGGAACGTTTGCGTCGCCGCGCTGCGCGCCTTGATCTGCATGCCGAAATCCAGGTAATACTCGAAGGGATTCGTCGTGAACGCCACTTCGCCCAGCCGTACCGCATGCACTTCCACCAGCACGGTCGGTTTGGTCTGCTGGCGCGCGAAACGCTCCGCCACCGCCGCGTTCCAGCGCATCCGGCGATGGGCGCTGGTGATGGGCACGTACCAGCGTGGTTGCGCGATCATTTCCGGGTGCGCCTCCAACTCCGCGCGGAGGCGCTCATATTCCGCTCCCGCCGCCGCGGCTTCCATGTTCGCCGCTTCAACGTCCGCTTCCGTCAGCAGCCGCCGGGAGAGCGGCACCATCGCCATGCGGTGTGCCAGCGCCGGCGCCTGGTCAATATCCCGCTCGATGAATGGCAGGACAGCGGTGACGGCGTCGGCGATGCGCGCGCCGATATCCTCGCGCTGCGTGCGGTCCATCAGTCGCCACATGCGCTCCTCGGCACGCTTGCCGACCTGAATGTGCGGCGACTGGTCGCCGGACGCGCTGTTCTGCGGCAGCACGAACAGGCCGTCGCCCAGTCGGCGGCGCAGTTCCACCCGCGTCTCGTGCCAGTAGTCGGCGCTGATCTGAAAGGCCTGCTCGCTCACCTGCGACGGGCAGGCGACGTTGACGATAAGCCCGGTCAGCCGGCGGTCGGCGTCCCAGGTCGCCAGCACGTTCAGGCCGTGATCCTCATACCCCTCGATGTGGCTGAATTGCGGGTCGTTGGTGTTGCCGTACATGCGCGTGACGCCGTCGTAGTAGCTAATGCGGCGGTTATGCCCCACGACCACATGCCCCAATCCATAACTGATGCCCCCCGGCTGGCGGTCTCGCCAGGCGCGCGCTACCGTTTCCGCGATGCGCGGCGCGATGGTCGCCACGTAGTCCGCCGGCGCCATCACCGACAGGTCCGCGTCCACTACCGGCGGCACGGTTCCCCCGCCGAAGGCCAGCGAATCGGCCGCCACGCGAATCTCCGGCGCGGTATGCGTGTGCGTGGCGTTCAGAAAGACGGCGTGTGGGTCCATCTCCGGCAGCGCTTGCCGCAGCTCCGCGCGCACGGCATCACGCAGACCATCGGGAATCGCTACCAGATCGCAGCTCACCATTACCACGGCCGCGCCGTCAGCCGCTTCCAGCGCCAGCGCCGTGGCGGTCACCGGGTCCATCACTCCCTCCGATACCCGCGCGTGAAATTGTCCGGCCAGCAAGACCGGCTCCTCCGGCGTCAGGTCGCATGAGGCCCAGCCGATGAGAAGCGCATGCGATGCAGGTGACATGATTGGTGCTCCTTGTCTGTCTTGTGGAGG
>JAKIYB010000102.1 GCA_022708765.1 Armatimonadota bacterium
GCGCGATGCACTTGTCAAAGAGCATTGGGACCGGGCGGGTGACCGGACGAAACCGTTACCCCCCATTTCGCGAAAATGCACAAACTTAGGGGGTAACGGCGGGGGGTAACGGGGGGTAATCCTCCATCGGGCTCCGGCCATCCCGCAACACCCACCGGATTGCGGGGATGTTGTACGCCCTTCCCCCGCGCCTCACAAAGGGGTATAATACGCGCAGGTACATGGCCATCTTCCACCCGGACCCAGCTTCACCGCACACATCCCGACGCAGCCTCACCGGCGCGCGGTGGGTTGTGACGCCTCCCGCCGAGTCGCTGCCCGCCGACGTGCACCCCGCCATCGGGCAGGTGCTGGCCTCGCGCGGCATCCTCACCCCGGCGCAGCGCGAAGCGTTCCTCGCCGCCGAACTCACCGCGCTGCATGATCCGCTGCTGCTGCCGGACATGGCGGAGGCGGTGGAAGCGGTGCAGCGGGCGCTGGCCGCGGGCGGGCGCATCCGCGTCTTCGGCGACTATGATGCCGACGGCATCACCGCGGCGGCGCTACTGGTGCGCGCGCTGGGGGCACTGGGCGGAGTGGTGGACTGGTACCTGCCGCACCGTGTGGATGACGGCTACGGCCTGAATGACGCCGCGCTGGAGGACGCGAAGCGCGACGGCGTGGCGCTGGGCATCACCGTGGACAACGGCATCAGCGCCCACGCGCAGCTCGCCCACGCGCGAGACATCGGCCTGCCGATGATCGTCACCGATCACCACGAGCCGTCCGACACGCTGCCGCCGGCGCTGGCGGTGGTGAACCCGAAGCGCGCCGACAGCCCCTATCCCGACCGCGAGTTGGCAGGGGTGGGCGTGGCCTACACGCTGCTGCGCGCGCTCTGTCACCTGCGCAACCTGCCGGAATCGGTGCCCGCGCGCTTCCTCGATCTCGTCGCCATCGGCACGGTGGCGGATGTGGCGCCGCTCACCGGCGAAAACCGCATTCTGGTGCGCCACGGCCTGCCGCTGCTGACGCCGGCGAGCAAGAAGCTGGGGCTGGCCGCGCTGCTGCGCGCCGTGCATATCGAGGGCTGCGCGAGCAGCGGCGACATCGCCTTCCTACTGGGGCCGCGGCTGAATGCCGCCGGGCGCGTGGCGCACGCCGCCGCCGCGCTGGAACTGCTGCTCACCAACGACCCCACCGAGGCGGAGACGCTGGCCGCCCAACTCTGCGCGCGCAATGCGGAGCGCCAGGAGGAGGAAGCGCGGACGCTGGAAGCGGCGCTGGCACAGCTCGAGGAGCACGATATTGACCGTGAGAAGGTCATCGTGCTCGCCTCGCCGGACTGGCACCCCGGCGTCATCGGCATTGTCGCTTCGCGCCTGCTTGAGCGCCTGTATCGCCCGGTAGCGCTCATTGCCGTGCAGGACGGCGTGGGCAAAGGCTCGGCCCGCGCCCGCGCGCCCTTCCACCTGTGGGAGGCGCTGGCGCGCTGCGAAAAATGGCTGACCCGCTTTGGCGGGCACCGCGTGGCGGCGGGCTTTGAAGTGACGGAAGAGAATATCCCCGCATTGCGCGACGCGCTGGGAGCCATCGGCGATGAGATGCTGACCGATGACGACCTCCGCCCGACGGTGCATTTGGACGGCCTGCTGGAACTGGACGACGTGACGGTGCTCTTCGCCCGCGAGGTGGAGGGGCTGGCGCCTTTCGGCATCGGTAACCCGACGCCGGTATTCGCCGCCTCCGACGTGCGCGTGGTACAATGCGCCTGCCGCGGGCAGGATAACGCGCACCTGAGTCTGGCGCTGCGCGCCAATGGCAGCCGCGCGGTGAACGCCATGTGGTTTCGCCAGGGCGCGCAGGCCGCGGCGTTGTCGCCCGGCACGGTGGTGGATATCGCCTTCACCGTGGAACTGCGCACCTGGCAGGGCATGCCCACCCCGCGGCTGGTGATCAAAGATATATTGGCGTAAGGAAGGCCACGTACCGATTCTGCTCAGTAATTCGGTGACTGCCTTCCCGATGCAATCGGGGTTGGCTGTCACCGAATTACCCTTCGGGATACGAGCAGTGTGACAAAGGAGCAACCGTGAAACACCTGACGACATGCGTGACGCTTGCGGTGCTGGCGGCAATGCTGGGCCTGGCCCGGCCGACCGCCGCGCAGACGATCACGTTCAAGTTCAACCCGCCACACGGCACCACGGTAATTCAGACGGATGCGATTTCCATCGTGAAACAGACCGGCACGGACAAGTCCACCGACTCGCGCGAGTCGAAAATGCGAGTGGTCTTCAAGAAGTTCGGCAATATCTTCCAGGTGACACGCACAAAGCTCGGACCCGCCGGACAGATCGCGCCGGGCACCGAGCCGGTGTCGGTAAAGCTGGACGGCAAGGGCAACTGTCTCGAGGTCGTGGATATCGAGAAGAAGCGGAAAGCGCTGCTGGCGAAAATTACCCCTGCGTCGCGGGAAAAAGGACTGGACGAAAAATACGTGAACGAGGTCGTGGACGCGCAGATCGCCCTGCAGAAGAAAAGCTGGAAGGAATACGCCGGTAAATTCGCCGGCAAGACGGTGAAGATCGGGCAGGCCTGGAAGGAGTCCACCTCTCTCGAGCTCATGCCCGGCATCTCCGTCACCATCAAGCGCACTATCACTTTCGTCGGCATGGCGCAGAAGTACGGGAAGAACTGCGTGCGCATCCGCTATAGCACCGTGGCCGACCCGGCGTCGCTGAAAACGGCTATCGCGAAAATCATGGCCGAGCGCGATAAAGTCGCCAAAGCCCAGGGCAACACCGCCAAACTGCCGCGCGTCCTGGGCATGACCATTAAGGAAGAGCGTGAGCGCCTGGTGGATCCCGCCACCCTGCTGGAATACAGCGACACTGTCACCAGCACCCGCTCCGAACAGGTCTCCATCCCCGGCCAGGGCACCATCACCACCTCCACCGTGCAAAAGACGGTGACGACCTATAAATATGAGTGAAAGGAAAGAATAGAGAATTGACAGGTGACAGGTACACTACCCCGTGATGTGTGCCCCGTGATTCGGTAGCCGCCTCCCCGATACAATCGCAATCGGGGTTGGCTGTCACGGAATTACCCCCGCGCGCGCACGGCCCGAAACATCTGGAATAATTGTCATTGTTCAATTCCCGATCAACACCATGTTCATCCCCATCCCCGCTATTGACCTCCAGGGCGGCCGCTGTGTGCGGCTGGCGCAGGGGGAGTTTGACCGCGAGACCGTCTATGGTGACGACCCGGTGGCGATGGCGCTGCGCTGGCAGGCGGCGGGCGCAACCCGCCTGCACGTGGTAGACCTGGACGGCGCCCGCGAAGGCTCGCCGCGCAACCACGATGTCATCGCTGCTATCGCCACGGCGCTGAGCATCCCCGTGCAGGTGGGCGGCGGCATTCGTGACGCTGAGACGGTGGAGAAGCTGCTCTTTCTGGGCGTGGACCGCTGCATCCTCGGCACGCGCGCCGCGCAGGACCGCGCCTGGGCGGAGGAGATGTTCCGCGCTTTCGGCGAGCGCCTCATCCTGGGCATTGACGCGAAAAACGGCCGTGTGGCAATCAAGGGCTGGGTGGAAACGACGGAGTTGACCGCGATCGAGCTGGCGCTGGCGCTGAAGGCGGCGGGCGCGCGACGGGTGATCTACACCGACATCAGCCGCGACGGCATGCTCACCGGGCCAAACGTGGAGGCGACCGCCCGGCTGGCTGCGGAAACGGGACTGGCCATCATCGCCTCCGGCGGCATGTCGTCGCTGGATGATCTACGGCGGCTAGCGCGGCATTCGGGCATTGAAGGCGCCATCATCGGCCGCGCCCTCTACACCGGCGCCATTGATCTGACGGAAGCGGTAGGTGAATTCACGGGGTAGGGTATCACTGTTTGGCCAGCACCACTGTCACCTGGCTGCCATAGGGCAGTTGGCTGCCGGCGGGAGGATTGGTCCGCACCACGTAACCGGCCGGCTGGATCTTCGTCGTTTCGTAGCTCCACGTGGCGGCCAGTCCTGAACGCCGTAAATCTTTCACCGCGTCGGTGCCCAGTGTGCCGGCGTAATCCTTCACGGTGATGAGTGTGCTTGCCGGTGTCACGGCGGCCGTCGGCGCCTGCGCGGTGCTCACGGTCAGCACCACCACCGCGCCCTTGTCCACCAGGCTTTCCGCCTTCGGCTTCATCGCCTGCACGATACCGGCATGGGCAGCGGGTTCGCCCGCTTTCATCTCGACTTCCAGCCCCAGGGCGCTCAGCTTCTGGCGGGCTTTCGCTTCCGACATCTCCACCACATCCGGTACCTGCACCTTGCTTGCGACGGCCGGGGGCGTCGTGTTCGACCCGGAGTGCTGTTCTTTGACGAGGGCGGGCGGAATGATGGGAGTGGGCCGTGGTCCTTTGCCGGCTACCACCAGCGTCACGTCGCCATTGATGCGTACCTTCGTCCCTTCCGGTGGCTTTACCTTCACCACCAGACCGGACTTGCCGGTACTGGCAGCGTCATAGACAACCACCGGGCGCAGCCGAAACTGATTGACGCGCGCCCGCGCGGCTTCTACCGGCTGGCCGACCAGGTCGGCGGGTACCGTGCGGGTGGTCAGTCCGGCGCGAAGGGATTGGAAGCCAAAATAACCGCCGACTGCCAGTACCAACGCGATACCGATGCCGAGGAGCACGGCTTTACCGGCGGCAACCGTCAGCACCGGTTTTCGCGGTGCTTGCGCCACCGGCGTCTCAGTTCCGCCTTCCTTCTCGATACGCTCCATACTGCGCGCTATCGCGGAAAGGTCGGTTGCTTCATCTAAATCGTAACGTGCCATAACCTGTCTGCTTCGGCGCCGAATCCGGCAGCCCGATAAAGGGTGGTGGGGATCACCCACTAGAATTCGCGCCCCGGCGCCACATTCCTTGTGGATTTGAAAGGTTTTTACCCGGCTTTTCCCATCCTGACACCTGCCGTGAACGTGAAATACGCATAAACACACCGCCGGCAATAAAGGACGAAACACCGGTAGGGTTTACCCGCCGCCGGTGTTGCCTCCTTCCGCCGTCCCCGCGTCCTCCCGCGGGAAAAGCTGCGGAACGCCGTCATACAGGCGAAGCTGGGCCATCAGGTAACACAGCGTGGATTCCGCCCCCTGGTTGCCGTTAGCGCCGGTGGAATGCAGCCCGTCATGACAGCCGCCGCTTAACGTGTTATACAGGGGCACGCCCAGAATATTCATCCCGTAGAACCAGTTCATCGCGCGAGTGGCCGCCACCAGATACTGCGCCTCGCCGGTAAGGTGATGCGCGAGTAGATTCACCTCCACCATCGCCCCGGCGTCAATCGGCTGCTGATCAAAGAGCGCGCGCGCTCCGCCGTATTCGTACCAGCCGTGACAGCCGATGAGCGACAGATACCCGTCGGTGAAAAGCTCGCGGTTGAGAAACGCGAGGCTCTCGAATCCGATTTCCAGGCAAGCCTGATCGTCCAGAAGACTGCCGGCGCGCAGCAGCGCTTCCGGCAGTCGGGCATTGGCGTAGGTCAATGCCGGTATAAACCACGGCCAGTCCGGTAGTCGCTCCGCCGCATAGCGCGCGCGCAACATGTCCGCCAGCGGGCGCGCCAATCGCGCGGCCTCTTCGCGCAGTTCCGCCCGTTCGCTATACGCGCTCAAACCCAGCAACGCATACGCGTGTCCATGCGGAGCATCCGTCTCCAGCAGGTGCGGATACAACCGATGAAACATCTCGCGCGCGGGCACGGCCAGGTATTCCTCGTCCAGCGTCGCCACGTGCCCGAGCGCCCACAGCGTGCGGCCGTGACAGTCCGGCGACCCTTCCTCATCAAGGTAATTGCGCGAGTAGTCAATGAAGTTGCGCACCTTGCCGTCCGGCCGCTGCATGTAGAAGAGAAACGCCAGGTAGCGCACCATCAACTCATGCGCCTGCGCATCGCCAAACAAGCGGAAATACTGGTGCGCCACAATCAGCGCGCGGCTGTTGTCATCCACGCAATAACCCGTGGAGTAATCTGGAAACCAGAACTTGGCGTGCTGAATCACCCCGCAGTCATCGGTCAACCGATACAGGTGCTGCAGTGTTGGCCGCGGCCAAGACTTCGTGTGCGTCATGGTCACACTCCCGCCGGTCCGGGCTTCTGTTACCGTTTCCGACCGGATTCCGGCCAGGATATCTTCCCCGCTGGGTGTCGTCATCATGCTTCGCATATGTGCCATTCCCGGTTAACGGCGCACCGGTACCGGCGCCGACACGACAACCGGGCCACGCAGCGCCGCCAGGCTGTGGAAGAGTTGCTGGTACTGCGCGCCCACTCGCGACCAGACCATCGCGCGTCCGTAGTCCCAGTTCGCCTGCTCCATGCGCGCCTTCAGGCGCGGATTATCCAGAATGCGCAGGCAGGCGTCCGCCATCGCCCGCGGATCGCGCGGGGGCACGAGAATGCCACGGTCATTTTCCAGCAGGAAACGGGCGTAGAGATATGGCGTGGAAACCAGTGGTCGTCCACAAGCCATGGCATACGCCAACGTGCCGCTCGTGACTTGTTCCAGATTCAGGTATGGGGTGAGATAGATGTCCGTCGCCATCAGGTACGCCAGCAGTTCCGCCTTGGTGAAATACTTATCCACGAAGCGCACATGATCATCCACCCCCAGCGCCCGCGCCCGCGCCTGCAGCGATTCCCGATACCGCTCGCCTTCTTCCTGTTTGATCACCGGATGCGTCTGTCCGAGGATGTAGTAGAGCACGTCCGGATGCCGCGCCACGATATAGGGCATCGCCTCGACGGCGTATTCCAGTCCCTTGCCGGCGCTCAGCAGGCCGAAGGTGGAGATCACCTGGGATCCCTGAATGCCCAGATCCTGTTTGATGGTATATTTGCGCGCCTTGGAGACCACCGGCGCGCCATGGTGAATGACATGGATCTTGCTCGGATCCACGTCATATACCTCCGCGAGGATGTCAATGCCCAGCGCGTTCATCACCACCAGCGCGTCCGAGCGGGCGGCTACTCGATGCAGGTTGCGGCGCATCGCCGCCGACGGCCGACTCAACACCGTGTGCAGCGTGGTGACTACCGGCGCCTCCACCGCCTCCATCAGGTCGAGCAAGTGCTCGCACTCCTCCCCACCGTAAATACCGAACTCATGCTGTACCGAGAGCACGTCAAATTCCCGGCGATTGACGGCTTCCGCCGCCGCCAGATACTCGCTACGCGTATCTTCTCGAATGGTGGTAAACACGCGGTGATCATAATACAGCCCGCGCCCGGGACGCTCCATCGCTGCTACCTGGCAGCGAACGCCGTGCGCGTCAACCGCGCGCATCACGTCTTCCGTGAAAGTCGCCAGCCCGCATTCGCGCGGGACAAATGTACTCAGAAACGCCACCTGAAGCGGCCACGGGGACGGCATCCGTGGTGAAAACGCAACCGATGCTTCCATACAACTCCTTTCTCCGTGGTGTGGAGGTCGAGCGCGGACAGGGGACGCCGCGCAAATATCATGAAAAGAGTATAGCACCCGCGCGAAGATGCTCCACCGCGCGAATGGACCGGGGATCGTGCAACGATGTGGCGGATTTACGACAATCCAGCGCTTCCTTGCCAGGCGGCACAACGCTGGTTACGGATAAAAAAACGCGGGGCGCACCCGTGCGGATGCGCCCCGCGTCAGCTGGGGAGGAAAGGCGAACGGATTTACACCGCCACCACCTGGGTGACTTCCGGCACGCGCTCTTTCACCACGCGCTCCACGCCGGCCTGCAGCGTCATCTGCGCCATCGGGCAGCCGCCGCAGGCGCCGGTCAGCTTCACGCGCACGGTGCCGTCATCATCCATACCCACGAACTCTACATCGCCCCCATCCGCTTGCAAAAAGGGGCGAATCTCATCAAGTGCCGCTTGAACTTTTTCTTCCATCTCAGTGCTCCTTCCGGATATGCTTCACGAATACTACCAAATCTATCGCATTTAGTCTACCCACCAGATGCGATCCTTACGCATTATACCGAAAGGAAGGCCGGGGGTGGAAGAGCCTTGCGACAGGTTTATGTCTTCAATGGCCCCAGTCCGAAGCGCTTGCGCAGCGCCAGCGCCGCCGTCCACAGCTTTGGGTCACGATGCAGCAGGTTGATGAAGTTGGTGGTGGTAATGCCCAGCGCCGTCGCCGCCGCCGCGACGTGTCCCTCAGCCGCCTCCAGCAGATCGAGCAGCGTGGCAAGCACCTCCAGGTAGCGGGGATTCTCCGGCGACACCCTCAGTTTGCCGTCGCGGTTGATTTGCGCCGCCACCTCGGGCGACGGGGTGAAGTGCTCAAGATCCACCGGCCGGCGCAATTGCAGCGCCAAAGCATAGCGCAGCCGCTTCAATGCCAGCGCCCGGTTCTCTCCCTGCAGCCGCGACTCCCGCGCGAACGCCTCGATGCCCGTCGGCCGGTGCACGATATCAATCGCGCTGTGCGTTTTGTTCCGCGCCTGCCCCCCAGGCCCGCTGGTGCGCCCCGCCTTCCAGTCACACTGCTTTAGAAGCTCTTCATCGGAGAGTTGCCAGTATTCCATTGAAGCCGCACCTGTTCGTTGGTAGTGCGCCACGCAACGAAGTGGAGTGGCGCCAGGCCGATCTATAACACCAAAAAACGGGAGGTTACCCCGCGATCATCTCCCGCGCCTTCGCCAGCGCCTCCGGAATCTTCCCGGCGTCCTTACCGCCGGCCTGGGCGAAGTCGGGGCGGCCGCCGCCGCCGCCGCCGGCAAGTTTCGCCATCTCACGCACGATATTGCCGGCGTTGGCGCGATCAGTAAAGCCCTTCTTCACCTTCACGGCAAAAAGCGCCTTGCCGTCGGTGGCGGAAGCGAGCACGATGACGTCGGCGGCGTCCTGACCCAGGTACTCATCCGCCAGATTACCCAGCGTGGCGGCGTCGAGGCCATCGAGCGCGGAAACGAGCACGCGCAGGCCGGCGATCTCCTCCGTCTTCGGCCCCGCCATCCCGCCGCCTGCCGCGGCCTGCACCTTCAGTTCGTTGATGCGCGCTTCCTGCTCGCGGATGGTTTTTTGCAGACCGTCCACGCGACCGAGCACGTCTTCCGCCGGCACCTTCATCGCCAGCGCCAGCTCGCGCACGATGCCCGCCTGCTCGCGCGCCCAATCGGCGGCTTTGCGGCCGGTCACCGCTTCGATGCGGCGGATGCCAGCGGCGACGGAGGACTCGGCGACGATTTTGAAGAAGCCCGCCTGCCCGGTGCGGTCCAGGTGCGTGCCGCCGCACAGCTCGCGGCTGAAGGTCACGTCATGGTCGCCGCCGATATTCACCGTGCGCACCCACTCGCCATACTTCTCGCCGAAGAGCGCGGTGTAGCCCTCCTTGCGCGCCTCTTCCAGCGTCATATCGCGAACGACTACCGACTCGTCATCGAGGATCTTGCCGTAGACCAGCTCCTCCACCTGGCGGATCTCTTCCTGAGTGAGCGCCCTCGGGTGACTGAAATCGAAGCGAAAATAATCTTCCTCCACCAGCGAGCCTGCCTGCTTGGCATGCTCGCCCAGCACAACATGCAGCGCCCAGTGCAGCAGGTGGGTGCTGGAGTGCGCGCGGCGGATGGCCTGCCGGCGGGTGCTGTCTACCGTCGCCGTCACGGTATGGTGCGGGCCGGGTTCGAACTCTTCGTGCCCTTCCAGCGCCACCGTGTGCAGCACGTGGCCGAATTTGTCCTTTTGCGCGTCAACCACCGGCAGCGCCACGCTGTCGAAGCACAGCGTGCCCGTATCGGCGCACTGCCCGCCGGAAGTGGCGTAGAAAGGCGTTTTGTCCAGCACCACGGTGGCGTAGGTACGGTCGGCGTTCGCCTCGAAATGCAGCAGCGTCGCCTCCGTTTCCGTCGTCACGTATCCGGTGAACGCGGTGGCCGGCATCTCGGCGCCAAGCTGCGCGGCGGTTTCATACCCGAATTTCCCGCCGGCGCGCGCGCGTTCGCGGGCGGCGTCCATCGCGGCTTTGAAGCCTTCCTCATCAATCGCCAGACCGGCTTCCAGCGCCGTCTCCGCCGTCAACTCCCGCGGGAAGCCGTAGGTGTCGTAAAGCGTGAAGACGTCGGCGCCGTTCAATTCCTTTGCGCCAGCAGCACGTGCCTTGCTGATGAGTTCCGCCAGCAGCTCTTCACCGCGCTCCAGCGTGCCGGCAAAGCGCTTCTCTTCGGCGCGCAGCGTGTCGGCGATGAAGCGGGCATTGTCGCGCAGTTCATGATAGTGCCCGCCCATCACCTCGTCGAGATTCGGCACCAGTTTCCAGAGGAACGGCTCAATCAGTCCCAGCGCGCGACCAAAGCGGAAAGCGCGGCGGATGATGCGGCGCACCACGTAGCCGCGCTTGCTGTTGGACGGCAGCACGCCGTCGGCGATCATGAACGCGGCGCAGCGCAGGTGGTCGGCGATGACGCGCAGCGCCACCGTGCCGTCGGTATCGGTCTTGTCGAGTTTTGCCAGCGCCATCGTTTCGACGATGATGGGGCTGAGCAGATCGGTGTCAAAATTCGTCGGCACGTCCTGCACCAGGCTGGCAATGCGCTCGAGGCAGCGGCAGGTACTCGCCGTTTTGAAAATTGAACTGCTGGAAGACGTGGTTCCAGAATTCGATCCAACGGTCGCAGCCGCAGGCGGGCGAGGTGCAGTCCGGCCCGCAGGCGAGGTGCGCGTCGCGGTCGTAGTGCATCTCGGAACACGGCCCGCACGGCCCGCTGTCGCCCACCGGCCCCCACCAGTTCTCCTTCTTGCCCAGCGGCACGATGCGCGCCTCCGGCACGCCGATTTCCCGCCAGATCTGCTTCGCCTCCAGGTCTTCCTGGTACGGCTCGCCCGACTTGGGCTTGTAAAAGGTCACCCACACGCGCTCGGGGTCGAG
>JAKIYB010000103.1 GCA_022708765.1 Armatimonadota bacterium
CGGCGAGCACCGCCATGCGCTGGCGCTCGGTGGGATGGCGGCCAATTGGGGCATCAACGGTGAAGGCATCTTCGGCGATGACGCCCCAGGCCAGCGCCAGGTATTCGCGCACTACCGTGCGCCGCTCGATCATCGTCGCCAGCGCGCGGTGGGTCACGTCGTTCTTCGCCACCAGCATCAACCCGGAGGTGTCCTTATCCAGCCGGTGGACGATGCCGGGGCGCAGTTCGCCGCCGATGCCGGAGAGATCGCGCACGTGGTAGAGCAGCGCGTTGACGAGGGTGCCCGTCCAGTTCCCAGCGCCGGGATGCACCACCATCCCCACCGGCTTATTGATGACCAGCAGGTCGGCGTCCTGGTACAGGATGTCGAGGGGGATGTCCTCCGCACGCACGCGGAGGGGCGCTACCGGTTCGGGTTCATGCAGGGAGATGACGTCGCCGGGCTGCACGCGGTAGCTCGCTTTCTCCGCGCGATCATTCACCAGCACGTCACCGGCTTTCAGCAACTGCTGCACCCGCGCGCGCGAGAACCGGGGCGCTTGCTCGGCCAGCCATGCGTCCAGCCGCGCCCCGCCTTCCGTCACCCGCAGTGTCAGCGTCGTCGCCATCAAAGGGAGAATTCGCGGTGGGGGTGTCAGTTCCCTGCTCATACGCGCGACCCCTCGCCTCTGCCTCCTCCCCGAAGCGGAGATGGGAAAACGCGGAAACAGAAGGCGGTTCCGATACGGCAGGATTACACGGGCTGCGCGCGTTCTGTCTCTGCCGGCGTTGGCACTTCCACCACCGCCGGCGTTTTCGGCAGTACGAACCAGCCGATGATGCCGAGGATGACGAGGATGACGCTGACGAATTGCGCCGGGGTGACGGCACCGGTGAAGTTGGGATCCGGCACGCGGTAGATTTCCATCACGAAGCGCTCGACGCCTTCCAACGCGAGAAAGACCATGAAGAGCCGCCCCGCGCGGCCCAACCCATGACCGCGCGCCAGCAGCAGTAGTATGCCGAACATGCCAAAGGCGATGAGCGAGGCATAGAGCTGCGTGGGATGCACCGCGTGCGCGGCGTGCGGGAAGGTCACCGCCCAGGGCAGATCCGCCTCTTTACCCGAGCAACAGCCATTGAGGAAGCAGCCGATGCGGGTGATGGCGTACCCGAGCGCGAGGCCCGGCGCCACGCTGTCCGCCACGCGCCAGTAGGAGAGGCGCGCCAGCAGGATGTAGACGCTGCCGGTGATGAGCCCGCCGATGAGCCCGCCGTGGAAGCTGAGCCCGCCCAGGCCCGCGGCCATCACGCTGCCGAAGTCGAACAGCGGCCCGGCATCCGGGGTAATGAGCACCCAGAGCACGCGCGCGCCGATGAGCGCGCCCACCAGCACGTAGAGACCGAGATCGAGCAACCGTTCCGCCGGGATGCCGCGCCGCCGGCCCAGGCGCACGGCGGCGAGGGTGCCGAGGGCGAAACCGACGGTGAGCATGGCGCCGTAGGCTTTGACCTGAATTTCCGGCATGTAGTGCAGCACCAGCAGCGCGGCGGTGACGAGCGCCAGCACGATGGCGGCGGTGGCACCGTGCTCGCGGGTGAGGCCGCCGCGGCGGCGCATGGCGACCAGCCAGATACCGACGCCGACGACGGCCAGGGCGAGCAGCGCGCCGACGACCGGCCAGGCCGGGCTGGGAAGCGTGAAGAGTACGGGTCTCATGATGGATCACCTCCGGGCGGATTTGCGGGCGCAGGCGCGGACTGGCGCTCGACACGGAAGATGAGGAGCACGAGGAGCCCGATGCCGACGACCACGCAGACATCCGCCAGGTTGAAGACCGGCCACATCAGCGTCCGGTCACCGAGCGTCAGTTTGAATGGAAACTGTAAATAATCTATCACAAAATGGCGCGTGAGGCGATCCACGAGGTTGCCCGCCGCGCCACCCAGCACCAGCGCCGCCGACATCACGCCCGCGCGGATGGACATGAAGGGCCAGACGAGCAGCACAAAGACGCCGACCACAACGAAAATCAGGCTGATGAAGAGCGCGGGGGGCAGGTGTCCGAAGAGGCCGAAAGCGGCGGCGGGATTCTCGGTATAGGTGAGCCGCAGCACGCCGGGGACAAGCACAGGGGACTCGCCCGCGGAGAGTGTCCGCGCCACGAGTCCCTTGATGGCTTGATCCGCGGTGAGAACCGGCAGCGCCCAGAGCAGCGCCCAGAGCAGGCCTCTGGCATGTGGTCTCACCAATTACCGTCCTTCGAGCCGATCCTGGCAGAGCAAGCACAGCGACGCCCAGGGTAGCACTTCGAGACGGTTGGCGTTGATCTCGGCACCGCAGGAGTCGCACACGCCATAGGTGCCATCCTCCAGCTTCTCCAGCGCGACGTTGATCTTCTCCAGCATGTCCTCCAGGTTGCCTTCCAGCGCCAGGTCCTTCTCACGCTCAAACGTCTCGGACGCCAGATCGGCGGGATGATCGTCATAGTTGGACAACTCGGTTGCCTGTTCAAGATCCGCGGTGTGCGCGGTACGCTCCAGAATCTCCTGCAGCTCGCGCTCCAACCGATCCTTCTCTTCCAGCAATCGTTTCTTGATGGCTCGCAGGCGAGCCGGCGAATGCTGCGCGGTGGTCATACCCATAACCCCTTTCTGTGTTCTGCCTCGTGCGAAGCCTTTCCCAGGTGAACCTCCAGCGCTCGCGAGAAAGGCCCTGTATGGAATTCGAGCGGCAACGATGTTGCCATCGCTGCCGCCGAGCCATATCCTACGTATATTTCCGTGGCTGTAGTGTACCGTTTCAACGACGAAGTCAAACCACGGACGTAAACATGCCCCTTCCTTGCCGTTCACACCACGGCGCCGAGCGTTCCCGCGCACGCCGCGCAGAGATCGGAGAACGTCTCGTCACCGCCGATGGACCGCCAGTGCCGGCAGCGCGGACAGCGCGTCTCCGCCGCGGGCTCCATCATGATCGCCAGCCCGGTATCCCGGCCACGTACGGCTCCTTCCGGCGCATCATCGCCAGGCGCGCACGCCACTTCGGCCACGCCAAAAGCTGTTGCCAGGGTTTCGGGCATAAATTCCAGCAAGCGCCGGAATTCTCCTGCAAGGAAAAGAGTGACTTTCGTGCGGAGCGGTGAAGAAATCGTGCCGTCGCGCCGCGCGGCAGTCAGCGCGCCATGTACCGCCCGCCTCGCCGCCCACACCGGCGTCCACCGCGCCAGGCGCTCAGCCTCGTCGGGCGCGGGGAACGCTTCCGGCCAGGACGTGAGCTGCGGGCTGTCGGGGCGGCCCGTCGCCGGCGGCAGGCAACGCCAGAGCTCTTCCGCGGTGAAACTCAACAGCGGCGCCAGCAGGCGGGCGAGGGTTTCGACAAGGCGGTTGCATGTCGTCTGCGCCGCGCGCCGCGTGTGATCATCCGGCGCCGCCAGCAGCAGCCGATCGTTGACCAGCGGCAGATAACGCGCGGTGATTTCCGCGCAGAAGTCAACGAGCGCGTGCGCCGCCAGGTGCGGGCGGTAACTCTCGAAGGCGTCCGTCGCCCGCGTCACGAGCGCGCGTAACCGCTCGAGCGCCCAGTGGTCGGCGTCCTCCAGCGCCGATTCCGGCAGCGACATGGTGTCCGGCAGGAAGTCATAAAGATGCCCGAGCAAGCCGCGTACCGCCGCGCGCAGGCGGCGATAGACGCGCGCCGCGCGCGCCAGATCTTCCGCGGCGACCCGCGTGTCGGCGCGGGCATCGGTGAGCGCCGCCCACCAGCGCAGGATATCCGCGCCGTACTCGGTCACCGCCTCACGCGGGTCGAGACCGTGTTCGGGGGTATCCTGCTCATCCGCACGCGCCAGCACGAAGCCGTGTGATGCAACCGCACGGAATGGCGGCGGTTGCTCCAGCGCCGTCGCGACCAGCAGCGTCAACCCAAACCAGCCGCGATACTGGTCCTGCCCTTCCAGCGCCAGGTCCGCCGGCCATGCCAGCTCCGGATGCTGCAGTGACAGCGCCGCCGGACTGCAGGCGGATTCGAACCAGACATCTACAATCTCTCGCGCCTTGCGGAAGTTCGCGCCGCCACAGCGCGGACAGGCATAGCCTTCCGGGGTAAATATCCGCGCCGGCCGGCTCCACCAGGCATCCGCGCCCTCTACATCAATCACCTCCGCCGCGCGTCCCACGATCTCCGGCGTGAGCAGCCGCTCGCCACACCCGGCGCAGACCAGCGTGGGAATAGGCACGCCCCAGGCGCGCTGGCGCGACAGGCACCAGTCCGGCCGGTCAGCGAGCAGCGCCGCCATCCGCGCCCGGCCCCAGGCGGGATACCAGGCAATGCTTTCCACCGCGTCCCGCAGGCGGTCGCGCAGCGGGGCGACGCGCAGGAACCAGTGCGGCATGGCGCGAGTGATCACCGATCCGCCGCAGCGCCAGCACTGCTCCATCGTCATCTCCAGCAGGCGATAGGAAAGCAGCACGCCGTCATGATCCAACTGCTTCAGCACCGCATGCCTCGCCTCATCTACCGTCAGACCAGCGAAGGTTCCGGTGTTCGCAGCCATCCGTCCGTGGTCGGTGATGATGGACAGGACGGGCAGATCTCGCCCTCGCGCCAGCGTATAGTCTTCGTTATCCGTGCCCGGGCAGACAACCTCGATGCCGGTGCGCGGGTCCGCGGTCTCCCGATCGGCGAGCAGCACGGGCAATTCCCGACCGGTGAGCGGATGCAACAGCACCAGCGCCTCCAACTCCTGCCCCAGCGCCTCGCCCAGTACGAATGGCTCGCGCATGCCGAGCGCGTGACCGAACGGCCGCACGCGGTCGCGCGCCACCAGGTAGGCGAAGCCTTCGGGGTCGGCGCGGTCCGTCACCAGCGCGTAATTCGTCTCCGGACGCAGTGTCACCGCCACCGCCGCCGGCAGCGCCCACGGCTGGCAGGTCCAGACCGCCGCCGCCAGGCGCTCGCGGTTTTCGCCGGGGAAAAGCCAGTGGGGCAGGCGCAGCACCGGCAGCGCGACGTGCGCCGCCGCCGTCTCCCGCGCGCGCGTCTCCACCTCGGCGTCGGCAAGGGATGCCTGGCAGGCCGGGCACCAGCGCACCGGCATCGGCGCCTGATAAATCAGCTCGCGCTCCACCAGCGCGCGTAGCGCGCGCAGCACCGCGCCCTCATACGACGGCTGCGTGGTCAGGTAGGGGGCGTCCCAATCCGCGCGCACACCCAGCCGGATCGCCCGCGCCCGCTGCGCGGCCATTGCCTTGCGCGTCCGCGCCGCGCAGCGCCGCCGCACCTGGCGCGAGGAGCGTGCCGCGCCCGGCCCCAGCTTGCGAATGACGGCGATCTCCGGCGGCAGGCCATGCATATCCCAGCCGGGAATGAACGGCGTAGCGTAGCCGCGCATGCCTTTATACTTCAGGATAAAATCCTTCAGCAACCGGTTCAGCGCCTGCCCCAGGTGCATGCCGCCGTCGCAGAACGGCGGACCGTCGTGCAGGAAAAAGACCGGTCGGTCGCCGCCGGCGGCCTGCCCGTACAGGTCAATCTCCGCCCAGTGCCGCAGCGTTTCCCGCTCAGCGCGCGCCGACGCGCGCGGCGGAAACGCCGTCCGCGGCACGTTGATGCTCCACGCGTATGGTCCCCCCCGCCGCTTCCTCGCCATGCTCCGCTCCTCATCTCGCCCGTGATAGTCTTACTGTTCCCATTCTCCCATGACTCACGCGCTGTTCGTTCGGCGGCAGGGGTGAGAATCTTTGCGCGGGCATCGAACAATTGCTCACGGATGCCACGGTTGTATTTCACGCCGTCGCAATTTACAATGCAATCACCATTCTCCGTCGCGAGGGAGTCGTCATGGAAACCGTTCGTTATATTGAAGTCTGTAAGCACACCTTTACGCTGGCGGGCTATGCCGATGAGACTAAGGTGCGAGTGACCTTCGGGCCGGTGTGCTGCGCCATCGGGGGGAATCCCGACGGCGCCGACAAGCAGCAGGTGGGCGATTGCCGCACACCGGAAGGCCGCCACCTGCTGGTCAGCGTGGAAGACAGCCGCACATGGCGCCATGAGGGTGAATTCGCCTACGGCCCGTGGTTTCTTCGCCTGCGCGGCCTCGAGCCTCACAACGCCGACTGGACCGGCATCGCCATCCACGGCACTCATCAGCCGGATTCTCTCGGCACCAAGGCCTCGCACGGCTGCGTGCGTCTCCATAATGACGCCATCGACGCGCTGCATTCTCTCGTCGTTCCCGGCGAAACGGTGGTGGTGATTCTCGCGTAAACACCCTCTCACCCCGCGCATGTTGTGGCATTTCTCGCGCAGCCGCCGCGGTTGCGCGAGGGCGAACGCGGAACAACGTATATGCACACATCCGTATGAAAACGGAGAAAGGAGGGAGCATGCGTCTGTTTTCGCGTATCATGTCGCTGGCATCATTTGTGCTGGTCATCATCGGCGCGTTGAACTGGCTGCTGGTCGGGGTGGCGCGGTTCGACCTGGTTCGCTGGCTCTTCGGGCCAAAGAGCCTTTGGGGACGGGTGGTCTACAGCCTGGTCGGCACGGCCGGGGTGAGCGAACTGGCGATGTACCTGACGCGGATGTTCCGCACGCGAACGGTTCCCGCCGTGCCGTAACGGCATGGACCGGAAAGGAGTGAGCACATGCGAGCCGCAAATATCACTGCCCTGATTCTGGTCATTATCGGGGCGTTGAATTGGTTGCTGGTGGGGTTGCTCGGTTTTGACCTGGTGGCGTGGCTCTTTGCCGACGGTTTCGGCACGTTGAGCACGCTGTCGCGGATCGTTTATCTCCTGGTGGGACTGGCGGGCGTGTGGCTGCTGTTCACGCTGCTGCCTCAGGCCAGCACCAACCGCGAATGGGATGAGGCGCACGGTATGGCGACCTGACTTGCCTCACAAGATACCCTCATATAACCCGGCGCGGCGGCGCGCCGGGTTATTTTGTCGCCGTGCGGGTACACCAACGACACCGATAGGATAGACGAGCCATACGGACGCCGGTATAGTAGGAGCGAGTGGGCGCGCGGCGCGCCCGGGGGAGATGCGATATGGACCGTGAACTGAGTCTGCGCGCGTATCACCAGATGGCCCTCATCCGCCTCTTTGAAGATAAAGCGGGCGAGCAGTACGGCCGGGGAAAGATCGGCGGCTTCCTGCACCTCTACATTGGGGAGGAGGCCTGCGCGGTGGGCGCCATCGCCGCGCTGCGCCATGAGGATTACGTCATCACCCACTACCGCGACCACGGTCACGCGCTGGCGAAAGGCTGCTCGGCGCGGGCGGTGATGGCGGAGTTATACGGCAAACGCACCGGCGTCAGCAAGGGATTGGGCGGTTCCATGCATCTCTTCTGCCCGGAGAATCGCCTGATGGGCGGCTACGCCATCGTCGGCGGGCACATCCCCATCGGCACGGGTCTAGCGCTCGGTATCCACAAACTCGGTCAGGACCTGGTCTGCGTCGTCTTCTTCGGCGATGGCGCGGTGAACGAAGGCGAGTTCCACGAAGCGCTGAACATGGCATCGGTTTGGAAGCTGCCCGTCGTCTTTTTCTGCGAGAACAATCTCTACGCCATGGGCACCGAAATCAGCCGGACATCGGCGGTGACGGAAGTCTACCGGCGCGCGGAGGCGTACGCCATACCCGGCCAGCGCGTTGACGGAATGGATGTCGAGGCCGTCTACCGCGCGACGCGGGAAGCGGTGGCGCGGGCGCGCGACGGCGGTGGCCCCACGCTGCTGGAAGCGATGACCTACCGCTTCAAAGGGCACTCCATGGCCGACGCCGTCTCCTACCGCACCCGCGACGAGGAGGCGGAGTGGCGGCCGCGTGATCCGATTCCACTTTTCCGCGAGCGCCTGCTTGCCGACGGCCGCGCCACCGAGGAGGAACTGACGGCTATCGAACAGGATGTGAAGGCGGAGGTGGAGGATGCCGTGCATTTCGCCGAGGAAAGCCCGGAACCGACAATGGAGGACGTGCTCTCCTCCGTCTACGCCCCCTGCCGGGCGTGCAGCGAATAGCGAGGACGGTTCAGCATGTTGATTACCTATCGAGAAGCGATCAGACAGGCACTTCGCGAGCTTTTGAAAGACCCCACGGTCTTTCTCATGGGCGAAGACATCGGCGCCTACGGCGGCGCCTTCGCGGTGACGAAGGGGTTCCTTGAGGAATACGGGCCCGAGCGCGTGATGGATACCCCCATCTCCGAGTCCGGCCTCGTGAGCGCGGCCATCGGCGCGGGAATGGCGGGCGCGCACCCGGTGGTGGAGGTGATGACCATCAACTTCACCCTACTCGCCTTTGACGCGCTGGTGAACCACGCGGCGAAGATTCACGGCATGTCCGGCGGACGGGTGAACGTGCCGCTCATCCTGCGCACCGTCACCGGTTCCGGCAACCAGCTCGGTGCGCAGCACTCGCAAAATATCGAGGGGCACTACGCCATGGTGCCGGGGTTGAAGGTGCTGGCGCCGGCCACGCCCGCGGATGCGAAAGGGCTACTTCTCTCCGCGCTCTATGAGCCCAACCCGGTCTTCATCGCCGAGCACTTCGCGCTTTATAATACGAAAGGCGAGGTGGATGAGGAGCGAGCCTTTGTGCCCATCAATAAAGCGAGTGTCCTGCGCGAGGGGACGGACATCACCCTCATCGCCTACTCGCGCATGGCCATCATCTGCATGAAGGCGGCGGAACTGCTCGCTCAGGACGGCATCTCGGCGGAGGTGCTCGACATGCGCACGCTGCGCCCACTCGACCTGGACACCATCTTCACCTCCATCGCGAAGACGCACTACGCGGTGATGGTGGAGGAGACGGGCAAAGGCACCAGTATCGGCGGCTCGCTCATCGCCGAGGTGCAGGAGCAGATTTTCGATGAACTGAAAGGCCCCATCCGCTGGGTGGCCGGCCTGCCCGTGCCCGTGCCGTATAACAAGACACTCGAGCGTGAGGCTATTCCCAGCCCCGACTCCATCGCCCGTGCCGCGCACGAGTTGTTGAAGGCGTAAATCATCATTCCGATTACGATAGGGAGAGACCCATGGCGACAACCGATGTCATCATGCCCCAGTTGGGCTTCGATATGGAAGAGGGTACCATTCAGCGCTGGCTGAAGCAGGAAGGCGACCACGTCGAGCGCGGCGAAGCCCTCGCCGAGGTGGAGACGGAGAAGGTCACCCTGCAGGTAGAGTCCTACTCGACCGGCACGCTGACGAAGATCATCAAAGGCGAAGGCGAAACCGTCCCCGTCGGCGAGAAGATCGGGGAGATTGACGAGGAGTGAGCGGCGTAAAATAGTGCCGGCTGTTGGTAGTGCGCCACGCAACGCAGTGGAGTGGCGTCAGAGTTTGTTACCAGGTGCGTATTCGCAACCAACGAACAGGAGGATTTTCGATGGCTTCTCCCATGCGCCAGGCGATTGCGCGGCATATGACCTTCAGCAAGCAGAACATTCCCCATTATTACCTCACCATGACGGCGGAGATGGGGGCGGCGATGGAGGCGCGAACGGCATGGAACGCCGCGCACCCGGAGGAGGCGCGCGTCTCGGTGAACGACCTCATCGTAAAGGCGGCGGTGCTGGCGCTGGAAAAGCATCCGCGCTTCAACGCCTTCTATCAGGAGGACGACGTGCGCCCGCAGGCGCACATCAATATCGGCATCGCCATCGCGCTACCCGACGGGCTCATCGCGCCGGCCATCCTCGACTGCGGCGGGCTGGCGATTGACGAAATCGGCCGGCGGAGCCGCGATCTGGCGGCGCGCGCGAAGCAGAAAACGCTGAAAGCGGACGAATATACCGCCGCCACCTTCACGATTACCAACCTGGGGATGTACAATGTAGACAGCTTCGCCGCCATCATCGTGCCGCCGCAGGTGGGCATCCTGGCCGTGGGGAGCGTGCGGGAGACGCCGACCGTCACCGACGGACAGGTCGTCATCGCCCGCCAGCTCAGCCTGACGCTCTCCGGCGACCACCGCGCGACGGACGGGGCGGAAGGGGCAACCTTCCTGGGAGAGATCATTTCGTGCCTTCGGAATCCGGAAAACCTGTTCGCGTAATCCCCCGCTACTCCGCCGACGATCCCCGCGTAAGCCACGCCGCCGGCGCGCGCCGGCCGGAATGGCTGAAAGTGCGCGCGCCCATCGGGGCCAACTACCACGACCTGAAGGAGTTGGTGCGCGCGCACCGGCTGCACACGGTGTGCGAGAGCGCGCGCTGCCCGAACATCGGCGAGTGCTGGCAATCGCGCACCGCCACCTTCCTCATCCTCGGCAACACCTGCACCCGCGGCTGCGCCTTCTGCGCGGTAACCAGCGGTCAGCCCACGGAGTATGATCTGGACGAGCCGCGCCGGGTAGCGGAGGCGGTGCGGGCACTCAACCTCGCATACGCGGTGATCACGTCCGTCACCCGCGACGACCTCGCCGACGGCGGCGCCTTCATCTTCGCCGAGACGATCCGCGCGGTGCGCGCGGCGGTGCCCGGCTGCCGGGTGGAAGTGCTCATCCCCGATTTTCAGGGCGACGCCGACGCGCTGGCGGCGGTGCTGGCTGCCCACCCAGACGTGCTGAACCACAACATCGAGACGGTACAGCGCCTCTACACGCTGGTGCGCCCGCAGGCGGTTTACGCCCGCTCGCTGGCGCTGCTGGCACGGGCGAAGGAGCTGTCCCCCGCGCAGACGACGAAGTCCGGCATCATGGTGGGGCTGGGCGAGACGACCGAGGAGATCGAAGCCGCGCTGCGCGACCTGCGCGCCGCCGGCTGCGACATCGTCACCATCGGCCAGTACCTGCGCCCGACCACCAACCACCTCCCGGTGCACCGCTGGGTCACCCCCGACGCCTTCGCCGCCTTCGCCGCCGCCGGCG
>JAKIYB010000104.1 GCA_022708765.1 Armatimonadota bacterium
ACCGTTGGCCGACGGAGTGAAGGTGCTGGCGAATACCGCTGAACTGACCGCACTGGAATTCGCCGATGAAACAGGCGCCCGTCACCTGGTAGCGCTGAACCGCAAGGGCGGCGCGGTGAACCTGCCCGGCGTGCTGTCTACCGATGCCTATGTCGCCTACGCGCGCAAAGAGGGCGAGAAAGTGACCGCCGCCGCCCTGCTCAACGGCAAGGCGCTGACGGCCTGGGGCACCGATGCCGCGAAGCTGGCGCCGAAAGCGGAAGCGGTGACAGCGCCGTAACCTTGCGACCGCGCTATTCCAGATTGAACCGGAAGCCGATGCGCGGCAGCGTCTCGATATACTCGCAGTCCGGGCAGTTGGCGTGCAGCTTTCGGCGCAGGTTGCTCATGTGCATGCGCAGGGTTGGCATCAAGCCGCAATCATTGTCATCCCAGATTGCGCTGAGCAGTTCGTGGTGGGTGACAATGCGGTCACCGTTGCGCATCAGCAGCACGAGAATCTCGTATTCGGTGGGAGTGAGCGCGACCGGCATCTCGCCGAGCGTGACTTTACGGTTGGCCAGATCAACGGTCAGCGCGCCGACGGTCAGGCTGGAAGCAGGCCCGTCAGCCCTCTCAGCGCGACGCATCAGCGCACGCACGCGCGCGAGCAGCTCACCGTTGGAGAAGGGTTTTGTCAAGTAGTCGTCACCACCGGCGTCCAATGCGGCGATAAGATCGCGTTCACTGGTGCTGACGGTCAGGAAGAGGATGGGACGCAGATACCAGGCGCGCAGCGCTCGGCAGACGTCCAAACCATGCATGACCGGCAGCAGCAGGTCGAGAATAACTAAATCGGGGGACAGGTCCGCCGCGCAGCGCAGCCCTTCAGCGCCGTTGCCCGCGCAATATACCGCGTACCCGTTTGCTGACAGCACGAAGCTCAGCAACCGGCGCATTTCGACTTCATCATCAATGACCAGGATGTTTTTTCGCTGTTCAGGCATCATACCTTGGCGATAAAATTCGCGACTTCTGTAAGCCAACTTCTCAATAATTCATCCCGCCAGAGCAGGATGAATTCCACAGGGCGGATCCTCTGTCAATGCTGGCAAAGGGAGGCGATGCATCATTACTGATGGCACCGGTGAATAATAATTATACTCGACAATTACGCAATAAATATAAAGATTTCACAAAGATTTTCGCGATTGTATGCGGATGGCCCAATGCACACTCTGCCGTTTTCCCGGTTCAGTCCTCGTGGGCGCAGCAGGACATCATCACGCTTTCGCGAAGGAAGCAGTGTATATGCCTTTACGTGTGAGAGGGTATGTTATGGCGACCACACACCGGAATATTCTCTTTCTGCTCACCGATGACCAGCGGTATGACACTATTGGCGCGCTGGGAAATCCGGCGATCGCAACGCCGAATTTCGACCGGATGGTCGCGCGCGGCACGGCGTTCACCCGCGCGGGCATCTTCGGCGGCTCGTGCGGGGCGGTGTGCATGCCCAGCCGGGCGATGATTCACACCGGGCGCACGCTGTACCACATCAAAGACCGTGGCGAGACAATTGACCCCGCGCATGTCACCCTCGGCGAGTATCTGGGCGCGCACGGTTACTGCACCCAGGGCTTCGGCAAGTGGCACAACGAGCGCGCGGCATTCGCGCGCAGCTTCCAGGACGGCGACGAGATCTTCTTTGGCGGCATGGCCGATCACTGGAACGTGCCCGCCTACCACTATGACTCCAGTGGGCGCTATGACGCGCGGCTGCCCATCTGTCCGAATCCCTTTTACAGCAACGAGGTGCAGTATCGGAGCGCGGATCATATCCCGTCTGGCGTCCATTCCAGCACGCTCCTCGCCGACGCCGCCGTGCGCGGAATGGCGCGGCTGCCCGCCGACCGGCCCTTCTTCATGTATATAGCCTTCCTCGCCCCGCATGACCCGCGCACCATGCCGGAGCGCTTCCGCGCGATGTATGATCCGGCGGCGATGGCGCTGCCGCCGAACTACTCCCCGGTCCACCCCTTCGACACCGGCGCCATGCACGGCATGCGCGACGAGGAGTTGGCAGCCTACCCGCGCCAGGAGGGGGAAATCCGCCGCCACCTGGCCGAGTATTACGGCATGATCACCCATCTGGATTTTGAAATCGGCCGCATTCTCGACGCGCTGGAGGCCAGCGAACGAGCGGACGACACGCTCATCGTGCTCGCTGGCGACAACGGCCTCGCCGTGGGCCAGCACGGGCTGATGGGCAAACAGAGCCTGTACGAGCACAGCGTGCGCGTGCCGCTGCTCTTCGCCGGTCCCGGCGTGCCGCACGGGCAACGGCGCGAGCAGTTTTGCTACCTCTCCGATATCTACCCGACCCTCTGCGAGTATGCAGGCCTGCCCGTGCCTGCCAGCGTGGAAGGGCGCTCGCTCTGCGCGGATATGGTGGCGGATGCCCCCGGGCCGCGATATCGCTACCACGCCTACCAGCATGTGCAGCGCGCGGTGCGCGACGACCGCTTCAAGCTCATCGAGTACGCCGTCAACGGCGACCGCCACACCCAGCTCTTCGACCTGCGGGCCGACCCCTGGGAGCAGCACAACCTCGCCGCCAACCCGGCAATGCAGAATACGCTGGCACGTCTCCGCGCGGAACTGGAGCGCTGCCGTGACCAGTACGATGACCACCGCGAAGGGCAGGGGCAGGCGTTCTGGGCGGGATATGCGGCCCAATCGTCATCGTGATCGACATCGGAACTTCCAAGGCAATATTATTGCATCTAATGGTCTATTACGTTCAGCATACCATGTGCTTCGTCATACATTCATTTGCACTAGGGTGACGCTTGCACACCGGGAAGGAACGCCATGTGCTACTTACTGTATCTTGGAGCCGATAGAGAACTGCCGACAATTGAGCAAGATGATCCGAACTCCCCTGCATTTTTTGTCATAGCTGAATCATCGCCGTCTACCCAGTTGCGTAAGCACCTGCAGTCAACATATATCTACTACATCGGCTCGTATGAGGGGTGTGGTTGTGGTTTTTGTTATGAATCGTCCACAGAACTTGATGCGCTACTAATATCGATGATGCCTGATAAAATGAAGCAGGAGGAGCGAGAGGACCGCCAAGCTTGCATCAGTAGTGTCGATAGCCTAAGAAATTATTTGACCAGCGTGACCCAATACGGTCCTGTTAAGCTACTCGTTACCTGGTGTGGTCCTGGACGCCAACCTCCACACCATGTTACGACCGTCACGCCAGACCACTTCGGAGGCGACCAGTTCAGCCTGGAAGAAGACACGCTGTTTGAAGTTATACACCACACTTAACATCACAGATGCACGAGACTGGGGCCGCAGAATTGCACTCCGCACGAGTTTGCATCCCGTCTTGTTGAACAAACAGCGTAGATACTCGTGCGGAGTGCAACTCCGCGGCCTCGGTGATAGCTGATGACGATCAGGCCGTATACACCGACACGCGTTTGAGCGTTGGGCAGGCCTGGGCGCGGTGGATGCGGATGCGGACCTGATCCGTCTTCAGCGCCGGGAAGGTGAGGAGGCGGCGGGGGCCGATGGTGGTGCCGACGGCGGTTTCCAGCCACTGATCCCACACGCGCAACTCGACGGAGAAGGCTTCCACGCGCTGGCCGAGCGGGAGATACTCCTCCAGGCGGATGGCGGTGACGCGCGTCGGTTCGCCAAGGTCCACCGTCAGCGTCGCCGCGCGGGTGTCGTCGTTCACCGTCCAGTAGGTGTCGGTGTTGCCGTCGGTGACGTTGGCGGCGGCGAAGACGGGAGCGTCGCCGCGCGTTTCACTGGCCGCCGCCGGCTTGCCGGCGGCGGCGTCATGGCCATAGCGCGCGTCGAGGGCGGCGCGGTATTCGCGCAGGCGGGCGATGTCGTCGTCGGGGATGAGGCCGCGGCGGTCGGGCGGCAGGTTCAGCAGCAGGCAGCAGCCGCGGCCGATGCTGGCGTCGTGAATGGCGAACAGCTCATCCAGCGGGCGCGGCGCTTCATGCGGGTGATGAAACCAGCCGGGACGGATGGAGACATCCACCTCCGCCGGGCGCCATTCCGTGCCGTCGGCCTCGCCCCAGCCCAGGCGGTTCAGATCGTCTACCTTGCCGGGGGCGATGCCGCCGGGGTGCATCTTCGCCCAGCAGGTGGCGGAGGCGTAGCCCGCCTCGTTGCCCACCCAGCGGATATCCGGCCCGGCGTCGCTGAAGAGGATGGCGTTCGGCTGCAGTTCGCGCACCAGCGCCCATAACGCCGGGAAATTGTAGTAGGTCTGCGCGTCAATCCGCCGCGTCTCCCGCGCGCCGCCGTAATAGCCGTCGCCGCCGTTGGCGCCGTCGAACCACACCTCAAATATCTCGCCGTATTGCGTCAGCAGTTCCTCGAGCTGATTGCGATAGTACTCTACATAGGCGGGCCGGCCGTATTCCGCGTGGTTGCGGTCCCACGGGGAGAGGTACAGCCCCGCTTGCAGATCGAACTCGGCGCAGGCGTCCACGAACTCGCGCACCACGTCGCCGTTGCCGCCCTTCCACGGGCAATTCTTCACCGAATGTTCGGTATAGCGACTCGGCCACAGGCAGAAGCCGTCGTGGTGCTTGGCGGTGAGGATGAGCCCGCGCATCCCCGCCTCGCGCGCCGTCCGCGCCCACTGCCGCGCATCCAGCGCCGTGGGGTTGAAGACGCCCGGACTCTCATCCCCGTACCCCCATTCCTTATCGGTAAAGGTATTCACCGTGAAGTGCAGGAAGCCGTAGAACTCCAGGTCATGCCAGCGCAACTGGCGTTCGGACGGCACGGGCAAATGCGGCACGGGCGGCTGCATGGGTAGCTCCTTCGGGAAAGCGATCTGTGCGACAGTATAGGAGCGGTTGAAGAGGGTGTCAAACGGAAAGATTGACGCCCGTCGTTACGCTCGGTATAGTGACGGTGGTCAGGAGGGCCGGCGATGAAGCGGGTTCACATCGCACAGCTTGTGATTATTTCCGTCGTGCTGCTGATCGGCGGGATCTTATTCATCCCATCACCGGAACAGACGGCGTATATTCGCCGCACGAAACAGGAGTTACAGACGCTGGCTGGTGACAGCGGAACGACCAGCGCACGGCTGGCGAAGTTGCGTAAAGGCACCTGGACCGACGGCCGTGTGGGCATCACCGCCGATGGCTACGTCTTTTACTATGCCATGCACGAGTCACACGGCATGGATAACATCCCTGACACCAACATCCTCTATCTCCCCGATGAGAAGCGCTTCCTCATCACCGGCAAGCATTTCTGCTGCGATCTTGGCAAGACGATGCAAGCGGAAAACAAGGCAGAGCTGAAGGGCATGTTTCGGTGGGGATTGTAGCGTCATACGGTGGAGCGTAGGTGGGAGTTGCGGGTATGGTGTGGGTGTGCGGCACCACGCGCCGCAGAGGGCGCGGACTACGGAGTATCGTATAGGAATTGTGCCTTTACAGGGCGCTGCCCCGGGCTAGAGAATTGGCTGATGAAGGAATAGGCATATACTATCAGGCAATACATTCCTTGTTCTTTAAATCCTATAGCCCAGGGCAACGCCCTGGGAACCGGTGCCGTTAGAATCTCCACGCCCTGTCAGGGCAAAATTCTTTCTACTCCATCCCCTCCACCTCATACGCCCACACCGTCGCCCGTTCCAGGTGTAGCTTCACCGTGGTCTGCCGGCCGGGGCGGGCTGGAATGCGCGTCTCGCCTTTCCAGGCGGCGGGGGCGGCGAGGTGGCTGCCGGTGAGCGGGACGGCGTCGTCCAGGGCGTGGCCGTCCGCACCGGGGAGTTCGACGCGGATGCTGCCGGCGAGGTCGCACTCATAGTTGAGAAGCAGGATGCAGTCCTCGGGGATCTCGCCCAGGTTGAGGGTGAGGGTGCCTTCGGGATCGGCGGTGTAGCCGAAGAGGCGCCATTTCGGCCAGCGGGCGACACCGGTCTGCGCCACCGTGCCCTCAGCGCGCATCGCCTCTTTCCAGCGGGGCTGCAGCGTCCAGCGGTTGTTGATGTACCAGCCGTGGGTCTGTCCCTGTCCGGCGAAGTAGAGCCAGTGCTCGTCACCCACCTCCACCACGCCGGAGGCCGGGTAGATGCCCCCCTGGTAGAAGGTGCCGGGCTGACAGGTGAGGAAATCGCGGCGGCCGGGGGCGTGCTGCCAGCAGGCGCGGGGGGATTCCTGGTATACCAGCGAGATATCGGTGACGCCGAAGACGCCGTTCTCCCAGTTCTCAAAGGGCGAGCGCGGCAGGCTGTGGCGGAACTGCTGGAGAAAACCGGCCGTTGCCATCCCCGCCGGCTGCATGCTGAGGCCGTAGTAATCGCCGCTGGCATAGCCGCGCGCGATGGCGCACACGTCATCGAAATCGTCGGGCACCAGCGCGCGCCAGCAGTCCGACCATTGCCCGTTCACCAACTCGGCGTTCCACACCGCTCGCCGGGGGATGCCGTGATAGCGCGGGTTGCGCTTCAGCGCCACCAGCCCGCGCCGCTGGCCGGGGTGGTAGATGGCGGAGATCACATCGCTATCCCACCAGGCGGGATTGGCGCCGTCCAGCTCCCAATGCAGGCCGTCGGGCGAGTGCGCGGTGTAATAGCCGCAGTGGGCGGCGCCGATCTGGTGCGATTCGCGTCCTGGATCAATATAGGTCGTCCCCCGGTAGCGGTGCGACGGCGGCGAGTCGGGGTCAATGAAGACATCAAACGCGATTGCGCCGAGGTGGGTGACGTTGTTCGGTCCATGCCCGATATCCACCTGCCCCAGCGCCGGTTTCGTCCAGTCCAGCCCGTTATCCGATTCCGCATAGCAGGCGTAGCCCACGTCCTCACCGCCCCAGTCCTCGGGGATGCCCCAGTACCACATGCGGTAGCACCCGCCATCCTTGAGCACGGTGGTGACGGAGATGCCCGCGCCGTCCACATAGCGATCCGCCGGGATTACCGGCTCGGGCAGAATCTCCGCGCGTCCCTGCACCCAGCGCATTTTCCCCTCCATAGCGCCGATATTCAGGTTAGATTCGAAGAAGAGTTGCATGGTGGGTCTCCAATCGCCGAATGAGATTTCACGACAGGGTAAGAGCACATACGGCATTGCGGGTGGATATTCCTGCCGTCAACGCACGCTTGCCGCCTGCCCTGGTAGGCATTCACTTTTCTCCAGGTTTTCTCTGATATAATGCAGATACTCCCGCACATGGAAAGGAAACGTCGGCGTGCCCATTATTGATCTTTTGCTCGCTTCCGATGAACCCTCTATTCGGTTCAAGGTGCGTACCAGGCTGCTGGGTGAAGACCCTGATGCGCCGGGCATCCAGGCGCTGCGGGAGGAGATTCGCACCTCACCGCGGGTGGTGAGATTGTTATCCGAACGCCGGGACAACGGCACCATTCCGGGCGGCGTCTACCGAAAGTGGACGGGGGCGCACTGGGTGCTGGCGGCGCTGGCGTACCTGGGATATCCGGCTGGTGACGCGGCGCTCGCGCCGCTCGTTGATCAGGTGTGCGCCGCCTGGCTGTCCGAACGACATGTCGCGTCCGTGCGGATCATCAACGGGCGTGCCCGGCGCTGCGCTTCGCAGGAGAGCAACGCGCTGTATGCCATGCTCGCCCTGGGCTTTCAGGATGCACGCGCTGACCGTCTGGCGGAAAACCTGCTGCGCTGGCAATGGCCGGACGGCGGGTGGAACTGTGACAATACACCTGCGGCAACCACCTCATCATTTCACGAAAGCTGGATTCCCCTGCGCGCGCTGGCATTGTATGCCCGCCTGCGAGACCATGCTGGCGCGCGCGAGGCCGTGGCCCGCGCCGCCGAAATCTTCCTCTCCCGGCGCCTCTATCGCCGACTGCGTGATGGGAACGTGATGAAACCGAGCTTCCTGCAGCTCATGTATCCACCCTACTGGCACTATACCATTCTCAATGGCCTGACCGTGATGGTGGAAGCCGGCTACATCGGCGACCCGCGTTGCGCGGAGGCGTTGGACGTGCTGGAAAGCAAGCGCCTCCCCGACGGCGGCTTCCCAGCCGAGTATGTGTGCTATACGACGGAACAATCCGGCAGTAAAGGCAACTCGCGGGTCGGATGGGGCGGCAAGCATGCCGCACGCATGAATCCCTGGGTGACGGCGGAGGCGCTGAGCGTGCTGAAGGCGGCGGGGCGGTTGTAGGACAGTTGAAGGGTAATTCTCATACTTGAAAGAGACCAGTTGATATAAATAGGCTGCCATTATCTCTGGAGGGCGAGACTCCGTCGAGCCGCGCGCGTAGGGGACGAGATCGAATACCGGTATACTGATGCCCGTGGCACCCGGTCAACGTTCGGTATAGATTCGATCCCTGACCCTACGCGCGCGGCTCGACGGAGTCTCGCCCTCCAGTGAAATCGGTGGCGACGCAAGTATACGGTGAACCTTTTCGCCTTTCTCCTGGTGAGAGAGGAGAATGATGCCGCTATACCAGATAGGATAGGATCTCCCCCTCCGGCGTTATCACGCCCTCGTACCCCGCCGCCCGCAGCGTCCAGCCGCTTTCCGTTTGCGCGAACTGCCAGTCTTCGCTGCCGCTGCCGTTTACGCGCAGGCCGAAGAGGAATTCCGCCGCCGCCGCCGGGCGGAAGGCGCTGAAGGCGCGGTAATGGATGCTCATTGTCACCTCTTTGCGGGTGTCGGAGCATTCGTAGGTGCTGGCGCGGGCCACGTCACTGACGCGCCAGCCCATGGCGCGGTCGGGGAGAAAGGGCGTGACGGCGAGACAGACGCCGGCGTTCTCGATGATGCTGTCAATGCCCTGACTCGTGATTGTGCCGGCGTGGTGGAGGAGCCATTCGAGGTGGCGCTCGCCTTCGCAGGCGACGAGGTCGCGGATGACGATGACGTCGGGCTTGAGGAGGAGGATGGTACGGGTGAATTGCGTCAGCAGGCCGGGGTAGGCGCGAGCGGCATCGCCGATGAGCCGCGCCCACTCGCCATAATCGCCGGCTTCGACGATGCGCCCGCCGCAGCCGTCGGCGTATGTCTGCCCCTGGCCGTCCACCAGCAGCGTGCTGTGGCCGACCGTGGCGAGGCCGTCAAAATTCCAGCGCGGGCCGCCGGCGTCAAAATAGCCGAGGAAGTGCGCCTGCGGCCAGTAGCGGTAGTCGTTCACCAGCGACGCGCCGCCGGCCTCGATGACGAAGCTGTTAGCGTCCAGGTGGGAGTGCCCGGCCTGCGCGGGGCCGGATTTCAGGCCGACGAAGGTGCTTTCCGCGCGCATAGTGGCCGCGCCGGTGGTGGGGAAAGCGGCGACGACGCGGGGCAGCGGGGCGTCGGCGGTGGCCGGGTCATCGTAGGCGAGATAGAGCAGCGTTTCGGCGGGGTGGGCGCGGGCGACGGCCATCCAGTCGCCGCGGCCGGTAGCGGATGCCAGCAGCGCCAGCACTTCGCTCAAGCCGGCGCTGAACTCGGGGTCGCAGTCGTTGAAGTTGTAGACGGCGCCCGCCGGAGTGGTGAGCATGGTGAGGAAGTCGCCGGTGACGCGCAGCGCGGGATGCTGAAAAATATCCACCGCGCCGCCGGTGAGGCGATGCAGCGCGCGCGCGTACTGCAGCCCGTAGCGCAGCGTGCCGAACCAGTAGCCCACCCCCTCCGGCCAGTCGCCTTCCGCCGGCACGGCGTCCAGCACCTGCAGCACCGCTTGCGCCGACCGCGTGAGGATCTCCCCCGCGTCGGGCAGGTAGTCGGCCACCGCGCAGGCCGCCAGCCCCGTCTCCCCGCAGGTCATGATCTTCCAGTTGCTCTTCATCGTCGGGCGGAACCACCACTCGAAGGGCTCCGAGGTGCCATCCAAAAAGGGGTCGAAGTGCAGCCGCCTCAGCCCGGCGACGATCTCCGCCATCTCCGCAGGGGTGACGGCCTCACCGAGCAGATCAGCCATCTGCGCCACCTCGGACACCACGTTCGCCATCACATGATCGCACACCCGGCAGGCGCCCACGTGTACCGGCGAGAACCACGTCTCCATCGCCAGCAGTGCAGCGATGCGCGCCTTCAGCCAGGGAATCATCACCGCGTCACCGGTGAGCACGTATGCCTGCGCGACACTCAGCCCCTCCATGCCGGAGATATACGGCTGCAGCACGTCCGCCGGTTCACCCGGCGTCGCCATGACGCGCGCGGCCTGCTCGCGGACGCGGCCAAGCATCTCCTGCCCAGCCTTCGCGCGCAGCGCGGGGATGTCGGCGGCGTCGAAGAGGAGACGGGGATGCGGCGCGGAGGTGAAGGTCATGGCGCGGAGGTTTTCAAGACATTCGTTGATGGTCATTCTATATACCTTTCATTCTGGGCGGGCGAGCGTCCCCGCGAGCCGACTCCGGGAGGAAATGATGGAATGTCGTGCGCGTTTGATAGACTATCTCGTGCACCCGACGGATTAGACTTCCCCCCGGAGTCGGCTCGCGGGGACGCTCGCCCGCCCAGGATTATCGTCTCCACAGTTTAATATCCCCATCAAACTCAATCCCCCATTCCTCCTGCACCAGCACCCCACCTTCCCGCTGCGGGTCATCGGCGATGAGGAGGTGCTGGCGGCCATCTACCAGCGTCACTTCGACGGCCACACAGGCATCGGGGGCCGGTTGGTCGTTTACCAGCAGCAGCGGTAGGCGGCGGATGGCCTGAATCGCGGAGGCTGATTGGTAGGGTTCAATCACCGCGACGAAGGTGCTGGCGAGGGGCGCCGGGCCCCGGCGGCGGATGAGCAGGCGGGGGATCCAGGCTTGTTCGGTGGTGTTGTAGTTGCCGGGGCTGACCCAGCCTTCGCAGGTGGAAACGGAAG
>JAKIYB010000105.1 GCA_022708765.1 Armatimonadota bacterium
GATTCCTTTCCGCGACTTCCCCGCCGACGACGTCGCCCGCGCGCAAGCGGTCATCAACGCCGCCGACGGCATCCCCTTCACCGATGAGACGCGCACCGCGGTGCCCATCGAGTGGATGTATGCCGCCTCCTACCTCAGCGCCTGGCTGCAGGCACGGCGCGAGGGTACCTTCGCCTACGAGATCCAGGTTCTGCGCATCGGCGACGCCGTCCTCGTGGGCTTGCCCGGCGAGCCGTTCATCGAGGTGGCGCTGTGGATCAAAGAAGCCTCCCCCACCCGCTGGACGTATGTCGTGCATATGATCAGCCAGTACGTCGGCTACATCCCCATCAAGGACGCCATTCGCCGCGGCGGGCACGAGTGCAACACGCGCTACTGGGCCAAACTCGCCCCCGACGCGCTGGAGATCATCGCCGCCGAAGCGACGGCGATGGTGCGGGAACTGTTTGCCTGATGCGATCAATTTACCCTTCGATTACGAGTACGAGTTGGCGATTACCCCCCGTTACCCCCCGTCATTACCCCCCATTTTTGTGTAAAAACGCAAAACGGGGGGTAATGGTTTTCGTCCGGTCACCCGGCCGGCCATCAATGGCCGGCCTACCGAACGACGCCCCGTGAACGGGGCTTGGGCGAAGAGCTCCGCCGGTTTGCCGATGCGGACGCGCCTTGCTGCGGCTGCGGCGCGACTAAGAACTTCATCGGGCGAAAGCTTTCAACAGCAGTAGTATCGGTACTATAGCACGCTTTTATTCTTTTGTCAAGCATGCGTTTGCATTACTGTGGATGTTTGGGTTACCTGAACCTTGATTTGTGGGATTTGAAGATTGGCGTGATGATAAGGCGTGCTTATTGTGTTGAGGGGGAGACTATACCCGGCTTGGGTGCGGATGGCGGCATTAGTAGGGAATGTCCCGCCGGGGCATTCCCTACAATCTGATTGAAAGACACGAATCACATGCTGCAACGTGATTGCCCGAGACACCGGTTCGCTGATCAATCTATCTGCGGTATTGCGGCAACGACGGCACAGTTCTTACAATAAAAATACAGCATTTGCACAGTGCTGTTCTCCGTAAAGACCATGCCATCAGTGGCGTCATTGTCAAACGACGCCAGGAATGGCATGTCGTTCCCGCAGGCTGCACACTTCACTGCCCATCCATAAAAATTATCATACAGCGGGTTCGCCATCCAGGGCTCGCCACCCAACTGATGCATCGGGCCATAGAGATAGTCGAGATGATGCGGTTTGTTTCCCCACCAATATCCGATGTATTCGCGATTGCACTTTTTTATGAATGACTGCTCATCGCTGGAAAGTGGTACCAACTCGACAACTTGTTCCGGAAAATACCGTGGATAGCGGCGATACGGGAATTCCTCATAGCGCGGACTACGGTAACACGCACCTTCGACATACCGCAGTATCTCAACGCTGTCATCGCCCGCGCGATACTGAAAGTAGTCCTCTGGTACGGTGCATGTCCAGCAGTAGAGGAGATGCAACGGCGCCGCGCGGCACAGCGCATGCACGACAGGGTCTCGGTGATCTATTGTCAAATATTTCAAGAGCGGCTTCTCACAATTTTGGCACCACGCTCCAGAGATGTGCTGCTCCCCGCAAAAGCGATGCGCCACACGCGGGGCAGGGTCATTCAGAACTCGAATGAAGTACCCCTGCTCGATACAGGATAGGAAATCCATCGCAACCTCCTGAACACACAGCGCCGGCGAGAAGTATTATACCATGCGGCACCGTGGGGCACTCCGTGCAAAGACGAAATGAAAAGCGGGAGACGGGCATGGATGCCTACAGGCCAGCCGTGCGGGAGGCACCCCAGCAAATCCCCGCGTTTGGCTGTGGGCTGTTTCCTGTTTTTATGCAACATGTCGCATGGATTTATCGTTGACAGCGACGGGGGGCTTTGTTAGCATCGTGAGGATTCATGCGCATGTGAGGTGAGCGGTCATGCGGAACGTGCTCTCGCTATTCCTGCTGCTTCCCCTGTTGCTCGGGCTGCCGCTTCACGCGGCGGCGCCGCTGCCAGCGTTGAAGGGATTGCGGGTTCTGGTGTGCGCGGGGTACTTCGACCTGTTGAATATCCCGGCGGTGCAGCGGCTGAAGCAGGCGGGAGCGGAGGTGCGGCAGGGGAAGCTGGCGACGCTGACCTGGGAGACGGCGCGCCAGTATCACCTGATCATCACCGTCGCCAACCTGGACAGCGAGGAAGCCGCGGCACCGCCGACGTCGGTGCAGGCGCTGGAGCGTTTCGTAAAAGAGGGCGGCGGGCTTCTCTTCTTCCGTCACTTTTATTACAGCCGGCACACGGACGCCTACCTCGCGCCCTTCGGAGCATCCATGCCATGGGAAGCGGTGCTGGATCCAGCCAACGGCTTCACCAATCCCCTCGGTTTCAATATCAGCTACGCTTATACCGACCTCGTGACGGCGAACCACCCGGTGACCGCCGGCGTGAAAGGCTTCTGGTATCCCGCCCGGAAGGAGATCAATTACCGCAGTTGCCCCGTTACCGTCTCCCAAGACTGGACCGTGCTGGCGACGGGCATGCCGGACGCCGCCACCTACACCATCACCGGCCTGCACGAGGAGCACCTCTCGAAACCGGGCACTTATCGCACGGCGCCGCCGCTCATCGCCGCGCGGCCGTACGGCGCGGGAGCGATTGTCCTCACCGGCATCAGCCCCATGGAAACGTTCCTTGGCCAGTGGCTGCCGGCATACGGGGACATCACATTGGAGCGCGGAAACGGGCTGAAGCGCAGCGATTTCTGGACGCTCTACAGCAACGCGCTGGGGTGGCTCGCTGAGTTCCCGCGCAAGTCGCCGGCGGTCGGCCAGGGAGAGTTGGCGCCACAGGAGAACCCCTGGGCGAAGCCGTACCTGACGGACTGGGACAAGCTCGATCTCTCCCGCGATCCCTGCACTAATCCCGCGCGGGGCGTCATCGGCCTGCATTCGACGCTTTCCGACGGCAAGGCGTCTCCTGAAGCGCTCATCGCGAAGGCGAAGGCGCTGGGACTGCAGTGGGTGGCCTTCACCGAGCGCCTGGAAGCGCTGACGCCCGAGAAGTGGGAGCGGTTACGCGCCGTCTGCACGGCGGCATCCACCAACGACTTCTGCGCGCTGCCGGGCTGGGACTACGCCGACGCCACCGGCACGCGCTACGTCATCTTCGGTCACTTCCCCTGGCCGCCGGACAAGGTCTTCTCCGAGGATAAACAGCGCATCGTCATCCCGCAGTGGTGGTTCAACGTGGGCATGGTGCCGAACGGCCCGTACGACCTGACCCACGCCCCGCTGCGCTACTTCGACTTGAGCATGTACAACATGTTCCCCATCCGCACCACCCTCGCCGGGAAGACCACGGAGGACGAGCGCACGACGATGGAGGGCTACCGCCACGTGCAGGGCATACAGGACGACCCCTTCCCGATGGCGGTGGAGATGGTCTACGACGAAACGCAGCTTTCGGCGGCGGCCGGGCGCATGTGCACCTTCGTGCTGCGCGACAAACCCGGCGACCTGACGAAATTTTATCAGAACTACACCTACTACGGCTCACTGATGGGCTTCGTCAGCGATGGCCCCATCGTCACCGACTGGACCGGCATCGGCTATAACCGCATCACCGGCGGCAAGTGGTGGCTGCCGGGCACCGAGCAGTATGTGGTGAAGCTGGCGGCGCGGTCGGCGGCGCCAATCGTCAACGTGGAAGTCTACGATGGCCCGGTGCTGTTGCGGCGCGTGTCCCCAAACCAGGCGCAGATCCGGCTATCTTTCACCCTGCCGCACGATCAGCAGCGACAGCTTTTCGCGGTCATCACCGACGCGGACGGCAAGCGAGCCGTCACCGGCGGCATCTCCGTCCGCGACTTTCTCAACTGGCGCTTCATGTGCGCCGACCGCGGCAACTCCATCTGCGACGCGATTCAGGTGGACGAGGCAGGCCCCTACATGACCGGCCCCACCGCGCCCTATCAGCGGAAGATGACGGCGTTCGGCATATGCGCGGGATATGGCGAACGGCACTTCACCATTCTGCCGCCCGATCTCGACGGTGGCATGCGCCCCATCGGCATGCAGATTATCCCCCAACTATCCATCCCCGGTTTCACGCTGTACCCCGGCGACGCCACCCTGGGGTCGAAGATGGAGGTGCCGCTCTGCTCGCGTGACGGGCTACTGCAGGAAGACTCCCTCAACAGCTACTTTCCCGGGAAAGTGGACGCCTGGAACGCGAAATCGGTGCCGGTGAAGATTGAGGGCGTGCAGGTGCGCTACCGCTACCTGAACATCACGGCGCGGGCACATGACCCCGGCGTCATCCTGCTGGAGGGCAGCCTTACCTTCGAGCGCGCCATGCGATTGAACGGCGCGCGGCTCTTCTATATCTTCCAGACCACCCAGCCCGGCGAGGGCGACCACTACGCGCTACTGACGCCGGAAACGGCGGTATCAGGCATAAGCCAGGGGGCACCGTTCTCGGCGACGGGGAAGGCCGTGCCGGGCAGTTATGCGGTCGCATATCCCTCGCTGTGGGGATCCTCCGGCGTTATTATGCTGGACGACAGCTATCGGTTGACCGTGGCGGGACGCACGGGCAACACGCACATAAATGTGGAACTGGCGGACTTGCCGCGGGAGATGCAGGCGGGCGAGACACTGCGCTACCGCTTCCTCTGCATGCATGGACGCGCCGGTGAACTGCCGAACACGGCGGACTGGGAGCGCTTCGTGACGACGATGGGCTTGCGCGGCGCGCCCGCCTATACCGTCACAAACGTGAAGGCCGGTGCGGTGGCGGGCACGAAATTCCTGCTGGAACTGACGTCAACCGCGCATGGCTTCGCCGGCACAGTCAGTAACGCCGACCTGCCGGTGCGCCTGCCGGCGCGCGTGGCGGGGATGAACCCGAACTGGACCTTTGCCTGGTTCGATCTCGACCGCAGGGAGTGGCACCCGAGCGCTATTGACCGCGCCACCAATCAGGGCTTCTTCACGCTGGATACCCGCCGAGGCGCCCACCGCCTCTTCGCCGGCCATCCGGTGACCGCCGACAACCTGGAGGCACGCATCGGCATCACTTCCGACGCGAAGACGTATGTGAAAGCCTCGGTCAACAATGTGACGGACAAACCAATGACACTAATCCTGTCGCTGAATCCCGCTCTCGGCGCCGCGCCCGCGCAGGCGTTGACACTGGCGCCGGGGGAGATGCGGGATGTGGTGTTTAAGTTGATGCCGTAAATGTATTGATTCGTGACAATCGAAGGAGCCATACTCATGCTGAATGACGACCTGATTGCGTTTTTAGAGCCGGCCCCGAGCCGCTGGGAGCCGGAGGGGACGCCATCACCGATATCCGGGTGGAGGGGGCGCGCTTCAGTTTCCGGGCAACGCTGCCGCCGGGGCGCTATCGCTGCCGCTTCGAGACAAAGCCGGGGGCGTTCGACATGGATACCGCGCGCATCCCGATGGTGCAGGTGCCGGACGGCAAGCGCGTCCTTGTCGGGCCGTGGGATCTGAACCACATTGAGAACGTCATGGCGATGCCGATGGCGAAGGCTTACGTGAACGGGCATCTACTGGGTGGACTGTGGTTCGCCATGCCCGGCCCCGAGCAGATCGCCGAGAACCGGCTGAGCGCCGATTTCGGCTTCGAGACAGCGGAGGATGGAGAGACGACGGTCGTGCTGGAATTCGTGGAAAACGCCCGCGACCGCCTCGCCTGGATGGACATGCAATCGGTGACGGTTCGTACCGATGACCGGGTGGAACTGGAAGGCCTGCGCCGGCGGCTGCCGGGCACGCACAGCTACGAGCGCGCGGTGGAGCGGGTGCGGGAGTTCGGCGATTTGAACGCCATCCAGGATATCTCCAGCGTGCTGGACCTGGCGGCGCTGACGGCGCTAATCAGCCAGGACGCGGAACTGATCGCCATCACGCGGAAGGCGATTGTTGAGCTGTGCGAGAAGCCGACGTGGAGCAATCGGCCCGATCCGCTGCTGATGGGCGGCGACAACGATCGCGGGGTGGGATACCGGCTCTACTTCACCGGTTTGGCGTGGGACTACCTGCGCGACGCCTTCTCACCCGAAGAGCAACAGCTCATCCGCGGCAAAGCTGAGGAATACCTGCGCAAGATGTATGACTTCACCGTGATGCAGCGCGGCTACATGGGCTGTCCCAGCACCGACCCGCACACGCTGGGCGCGTGGTTCGGCGTGGGCGTGGCCTGCATGGCGTTCTACGACGATCTGGCCATCGCTCGCAAGGCGCTGCCCTTCTTCCACGGGCTCTGCGTCGGCAGCCTGAAACTTTTCCCGGCGGGCGGCAAGACGGCGTGGGCCACCTTCTTCTCCAAATTCATGGCGCGCTACATGGCGGCGGCGCTCACATTTGGCGGCCCGCGGACGGAGCTGACGGAGAGCGCCTACCTGGACAACATGGGCCCGGCGCTGCTCGCCAGCTACCTGACGCCGAACGGGCAGGAGATGCAGCGGGGCAAGCGCACGGTGGAGCATCGCGAGTTGACGGCGTTCGCCTGCCGCTTCCACCCGACGGCGGATATCGAAGCCATCTATCAGGCGTTCTACGACCAGGAGATGGCGAACATGGGTAACGTTGACGCCACCATCTTCGACCTGCTCTACGCGCCGGCACCGACGCAGGCGGCGGCGTTTCCGAAGCAACCGCTCTTCGTGCGCGATATCGGCGAGATTATCTGCGCCGCGCGGGATGGGGCGATGGCGGTGAATTTCGCCGCCGGGTTGAAATTCGGGGCGCGGTCCAGCTTTGGCGCGCAGCCGCACAACCGCTGTTCCAACCTGCCGATGGGCGCCATCGAGGTGCAGGTGGATGGGTCGCCAGTGCTGATGAACCTCTTTGGCTACGGTCTCACCAGCGCGCTGGATAATACCCTCTGTATCGGGGATGGCGGCGCGATTACCGATGGGCAATACCTGCCGGGGGAGATCGGCCCGGAACGCAGTCCGGCCATTCGCCGCTGCCTCATCACCGACCGCTATGTTTACGCGCACGCGGTGGTCACCGGGGTGGTGCATCCGAAGTGGGGCGCGCGCGCGGCGGAGCGCATCTTCATTCTCGACTATCTGACCGGATGTATCGTGCTGCGAGATGCCTTCGCCGGCGAAAAGGCGATTGATTTCGGCACCCACCTGCACTGCGCGGGCTCGGTGACGGACCTGGGCGAGGGGCAATACCGCATGACAGGCGGGCAGGCGCGCACCATCGCCGCCCCGGGCCGCAGCTTCACCGGCGCGGCGGGATTGACGGACGAGGAGAAGGGCGAGGTGTTCGTCCGCATACTCGCCACCCTGCAACCGTATAATGTGATCGTCGAAGAGCCAACCTGGCGGCCCAGCTACATCTACGGGCTGAACAACACCGGCAAAGAGGATATCAAGGACGGCCGGCATCCGCGTTTCACACGCTGGCGGCTGGCGGCGGCGGAACCGACCGCGGAGGGCGAGTTCCTCTTCGCCATCAGCGCGGAGAAGGACGCCGTCAGCCTGCATGACGGCGTGGTGCGCCTTCCGGAGGACGGCAGCGTTTACCTAGCCGGACTGCAGCCGGTAGAGGCACTGGGGTATACCTTCACCGCGGAAGCGGTGCTGGTGGACGAGAGCGCGAAAACCGTCGCCGTCGTCGGTCTGCGCGAGGCCAGCGGCCCGAACTTCACGCTAGTCACCGACATCCCCCTAGACGCCGACCTTGACATTTCTGGGGACACCCCTCACGGTACCCTCTACTCCCCGGCGCGGGAGCCCGGATTACGCGTCACAGGCGCCGCGCCAGCGGTATGGACGAGCAATCCGTACCACCCGCGCTCAAGAGGGAATTGGATGACACGGCTGTGATGCAGGAGGAGATAGCCGGGTGATGTCGCAGATATCGTCTGGACCGTGTTGGGCAAAGAGAGGCGCCGGTGGAGGCTCATCGTGAAGACATCGTAACGGTGCCGGCGGCCATCGCTGGCGACGCACTGCTGGCTATGGCCTACCGCGCGGCCGCGCGGCAGAACGTGCTTCGTGCCCTGAATCCCGGCGTCTTTTTCGGCTATTTTTCTGTGTGCGCCGATGGTCAGGGGCACGGGAATCACACGACCTATCCCGGTTTGGATTGGGGACAATCGGCTGAGGCGCTGCTCTGGTTGGGCCGCACGGCGGAAGTATTGGCGAGTTGGAACTATGTCAAGAGCTTCCAACGCGCGGATGGCCTGATACCATTCGCCATCCTCCCGAACCTAGCCGGCACTACATCCATGATCTCTGAGCGTTACCCGCTGACCGTGGATGCCCGCGGCGCCGTCTTCACGCACTGGGTTCCCGGCAATCCCTTGCGTACCCTGGCCAACGTGACCTTCCTGCTGCTGGCCGACGCGATCTGGTCGCAAGTCGGTGATCTGGCGTGGCTGCAGGGACAGGCACTTCATTTACGTAAGGCGGCGGAATGGCTGCGAGCGCAGATCACGGGTGATGGGCTGATACACGGTGGCGGCTTTTACCTGGAACGGCCAAGTCGTCTCGAATTCGATGGCGTCAACCAGTGTTACTCCGCCTTCGCATTGACGCGGGCGGCCGCTCTGCTTGCTCAAACAGGCCAGACGGCCGCCGCTGAACAGTGTCGCGCCGCAGCCGGCGCACTGACCGCTGCTTTCCGCACACACTTCTGGGCCGGTGACCACTGCGTGGAATATATCCACCCCGAGCACGGCCCCATCACTCGGCATGGGCTGACGGACGTGGACTGGGCGGCAGTGGCGACCTGGATCGCAAGCAAGGCGCAAACCACGGTGCTCTGGCGTCAGTTGAAGGACAACCCAGGCTTTATCTACAGCGGGATGCCGGGGGGCATCGCGACCTTGCCGGAGACCTATGACGATTGGGAAATGCAGCACATTGATCGCCATGATCTCGCCGCGATGGGACGGGTCTGGTATCTAGAGTGTTGGGCTCGCGCGCGCATGGGGGATCGAGCCGGCATCCTGCAATCGCTCCGGCAAGTGGCGGCAGTCGGCCAGGCCAATAACTGGTCCTGGATGGAGCGCTATTATTCAGAGAAGACCGGAGACCTGGGTCAGTATCATCTCCAGTACTATTGCGAATATCCCGCCAATTTCATCCGTATTGTTCACCGCTTTGCCAGCCTTCCCGAGTAACCTCGCGGCACGATCCATGGACACAGGGGAAAGCACGGGAGAACAGAATCGTTCAATGCATTCGCATAATACTACACCTCCCCGTGGACCTTCGCGCCTGTCCCTGCTGCTCACGTCGCTTCCACGGTTACCTCTCCCCCCAGTGTTTTTTTTAGTTGCCACCCCGGACATACTGGAGCCAGACACATATACCCCTCGGAATGCACGGAACGCCTCCCCCGGCAAGCGGGAGAGGCGTTCGAGATTCATGGCGACCGTCATGTCATTCAGGCAGTACCACGTAGAGACCGACGCCACTCGTGGACGCTTTCGTATAGGTGACGTTAAACGACACCTTTGTGCCGGCCACGACAGGGATCAGGAACGTGCGAACATGCATTTCCGACAGGCCATTCGTCGGCGGCATCGCGGTGAAGCTATCGGTCAAATCATAGGTCGTCGTATTGTTTTCAGTATCGGTCACTTTGACGTTGTTGAACTTCACCGATGCGGCGCCGGCGTCGTAGGCACGGAAGAAGAGAAACGCGATTTTTTTCGAGCCTGTCGAAGTGACCGGCGCCAGCGTGATATCTTTCGTCCTCGTCAGCGTTGTGTCACTGTGTGAGATGCCCTGCAGCGGATAGTTATAATTCTCTCCGAACCAGCGTGGATTGAAGAAACCGCCGGACAGCACTTCCGTCGCCGCGGGAATAGTCAGGGTTTTGTCCAACCAAGCCGGCATGTTCGAACGGTCATTGGTATCAACTCCAGTCGGGCCGGAGATGCGCATGGTGCTGCCGCCATCCGCCGATGCGCCGATTAAATACCCGAAGCCGAGTGGGAGCATAGTGTCGGAGATATTCTGCAAGTTGATATTATTCGGATGGCCCAGCAGCATCGGTGTAATGAGCTCGCCGAGATCCACGGGAGTGAACAGGGTATCGCTGCCGACAATGCTATTCGCGAATAAGCTGGGCGTAATATCGCTCTGCTTGAGCCAACTTACATGACCGTCCACGAAGGTAAAGACGGCACCGCCGTTGTGGCGCGCGTCCGTCTGCTTCACCGCCTTCCCCGGGTCCGTTTGTCCTCCGTCATTAATGTAGGCAGGGTTTTTTTCCGGACGGGCAAGATCGGATGTGAGCGGGGCATCCGTCGGGACCTTGATGTCGCCCAGCGCCACCCCGGAGAGAAAGGAGCCGGCGACGTAGAAGTAGTCAGGCTCGGACGCTCGCCCGGCGTGGGTAAGCGTCGGGCAATCCCACACCTCGCCCTGCAGGCCGTAATCGGTGGAGAGCGCCGTCGTCCAAGTCTTCGCACTCGGCATCACTTCGTCGTTATCCTGCGCCAGCGCGATCTGCCGCTGGTTGTTCATGCAGGAATTCTGATTGGCTTTCTCCCGCGCTTTGGCAAACACGGGGAAGAGAATGGCGGCCAGGATCGCAATGATCGCGATGACCACCAACAGCTCGATGAGGGTGAACCCCCGGTGTCGAGCCGACAGTTGATCTATTGAAAACATCTGATGACTCCTTTCCTCACCGAGGTTATTTCTCGAAGGCGAAGAAGATGCCGTTGTTGGCGGTCTTCGTCGCTGAATAGCAGATCTCGATCTTGCAGTCCGGATGCACGGGCAG
>JAKIYB010000106.1:0-392 GCA_022708765.1 Armatimonadota bacterium
CAGGAAATCATGCACCAGGTCGGCGTAAAGCCCGCCGGTGTAGCGGATATTCGGTTTCGCCGACAGGCCGAATCCGAGCAAATCCACGGCGTAGACGGTGAAGCGGCTGGCCAGCTCCAGGTAGACGCCGCGCCACTCCCAGGTGGACCCGCCGACGTCCGGATGATGCACCAGCAGCAGCGGATCGCCCATGCCGGCACGGTAAAAGGCGACGCGCCCGTAGGTCCAATCGTAATAGGCGATATCGCCGGGCAACGATGACGGCACGCGCCCGGCGCGTCCGGCGATGATGGCGTTCGCCACCGCCGGCACAGCTACCGCCGTGCCGGCGAGCAGCAGATTGCGCAGTGCTCGGTTCATTCCGTGCCTCCTTCAGCATCACAGCTACTCAC
>JAKIYB010000106.1:402-10796 GCA_022708765.1 Armatimonadota bacterium
GCCGCCCGCCGTTTATCGCCGTTCAGCGCCCGCCGGACGCGTTCGCCAATCCCGGTTTTCTCCGGTGGAGTGAGCAGTTCCGCCACCAGCGGATCCAGCCGCATGCGCGCGAGCAGGTCGGGGTCCAGCGCCCGCGCCTCGGCGAACGCCGCGTCGGCCGCCGCGTGTTTGCGCAGGCCGCGCAGCGCCAGCCCGCGGATGAAGAAGCCTTCCGCGGCGTTTGGCGTCAGCGCCAGCAGCGCGTCCGCTGCTCGTGCTGCCTCACGGAACTGCCCGCGATGCACCTGAAAATACCCCAGCCAGAAATAGGTATCCGTGTGATTGCCTTCCAGTGCCAGCGCCGCCCGCAGCCAGTGAATCGCCCGCGCGGCATCACCCATGCTGCCGTAAACCAGTGCCTTTTGCCGCGGCACTTCCGGATCGCCCGGCTGGAGCGCTTCCGCCTGGTCCAGATCCTGCAGCGCTTCATCCGGCAGGCCGATGTCGCGCAGCACCAGCGCGCGACCCAGCCGCAGCCGCCCGTCATGCGGCAGCAGGTTCACCCCGCTGTCCGCCACCGAGAGCGCCTCGGGGTAATTGTTCACTAGACACAGTGCCTTGATATTCAACAGGTAGGTATACGGCCGGTGCGGATCCGCCTTCAGCAGCTCGCGCGCCACCACCAGTCCCGCTTGTGCCTGCCCGTCGTCAATCAGCGCTTCCGCCAACAGGCCGTTGAGCATGGGCGATACACCACCGTGTCGCGCCGCGGCATCCCGCAGCCATGCTAACCGAGCTTCCAGCGGCACGTGCAGCGCCAGTGCCAGGTGCAGGCGCACCAGCAGCTCTTCATCCGTCGGCGCGCAGTCCAGCGCGCCGGTGAAGGCAGCCAACGCTTCATCCAACCGCCCGCGCAGCAGTTCGGCAAAGCCCAGATTGAAGCGCGGGCGGGCGAGTGCCGGTTGCAGGCGCGCGGCGATGCCCGCCGCGGTCACCGCTTCATCCAGCCGGTCCATCTCCAGATAGCACAAGTACTGCTCCTCGTAAGCTTCCACCGCCTGTGGCGCCAGCCGCGCGTATGCCTGGAAATCCGCCAGCGCTCGGGGATAGTCGCCCATGCGGAAATAGACGATGCCGCGGCGATAATAGCCGTAGGGCTCGTCGGCGCTGTCTTGCAGATACCGATGCATGGCCACCAGCGCCGCCGGGAAATCGCCCTGTTCCGTGGCCATGCGCGCCTGCAGCAGCGCGGTATGCGGGGAATCCGGATCCGTCGCGCGCAGCAGTTCCAGCGTCGCCGCGGCTTCCGACAGCCGTCCCAGGTCCGCCATCAGGTCCACTTTCAGCCGCAGCGCGGGCAGGAAGAGGGGCTGCAGTTGCAGGCAGCGTTCACAACTGAAGAGCGCAGCGTCGCCGTCCTCCAGCGCCACCTGCGCCAGCGCCGCCATCAGGTGCGTCTCCGGGTCCTCCGGTTTCAGCGAGACGCTCGCCTGGGCGTCAGCCAGCGCCTCGGGATAACGTCCGAGCTGCCGCAGGTATTGCGAGCGCCGCGCCAGCGCCAGGTGGTCTTGCGGAACCTGCTCGAGGTAACCGGTGAGCGCGGTGAGCGCGCCGTCGAAATCATTCTTGCTCTCCAGAATGAGCGCGCGGTTCAGCAGCACTCCGGGCGTGAGCGGGTCCAGCGCTTCGGCGCGCGTCAGCGCCGCTTCGGCGTCCTCGTGCTTGCCCAGCATCAGCAGCGCCTGCGCGCGCCGCGCGATGGCTTCCGCGTTGTCCGGCTCCAGCAGCAGGAAGGCGTCCAGATCGCGCAGCGTCTGCGCCGGCTCGCCGGCCAGCCAGTGTACCACCGCCATGCGCAGCAGTACTTCGCCGTTCCAGGGCTCGCGCTCAGCCCACTCCCGCAGCCAGCTCAGCGCCCGCGCGTATTCGCCGGCTTGCATCCACTCATCCAGTCGCTTTTCGGGATCGGGTTCAAATGCGTCGCTATACATGATCACCCCACCGGCGCCGGCGCCATGTCCGGCGATACTCTCTCGACACCACTATTGCCATCTTCCTTCGCCGTTAGACCTTGCCGATGATCGGGTTGTCATGCTGCCGTCACACGCGCGGCCCTCACCATGCGGGCGGCGGTCCCGGTATCGAGACCGCCGCCCGCGCCAGTGCCCGTGCCGCCGTCCGGTCAATAGTCCTCTTTGGAGGCGTAATGCGTGAGGCATTTCTCCCTATCGCAGACGAAATCGCATACCGGACACGGCTCCTCGTCTTTGTGCTCGTCTACCGCGAAGTCATTGCCGCAGTTCGGGCAGTGGTACATGAGATCCGTCGAGCCGGTCTCGCCGGGTTCCGCCATGGTATTCCTCCTTCGCGCGCGCCGCGCATGCCGTGACATCGTCGTTGACAGCATTCCCCCGGCGCCGCGCGCTGCCACGGGGCGCGTGTCGGAATTGGCGGACAGGAGGCGGCGTGACCAAACAGCGCGCGGGGCGGACAGTCGCCCGCCCCGCGCAAAAGAGTGGACAAGCGTCGGTTAACGCGCCGGAACCTCCAGGGTGATCAGACGCTTTCGCTCGTCGTATTTCCAGGCAATGGTGACGGAGTCACCCACTTTCGCGGCGGCGATGCGCGCCAGCATGGCGTGATCGAAGCCGCCGCCATCCTGGCCGCCCGTCCAGAGCGGGGTGTAGCGCTCCGTTGGCCCGTCTTTGGGCGCGACGTCAATCCACTCCAGGCCTTTGGCGGTTACCGTGCCGGTGACGGCGCCTTCCTTCACCTCCGGTACGATGACGGTGATAGTGAGGATGCGCCGCCGCATTTCCCGCAGTTCCCAGGTAAGGCGCACCAGATTCCCGACGGGCAATTCCTTGATCGTCTGCAGCATCGCCGCGTCCGAGTCGCCGGGCTGGCCGTTCTCGCCCGCGCGCCAGATGGGATAGTAGCGCTCCGCGCCGTCTTTCGCCTTCACCTCGATCCAATTCGTGCCTTTCGTGGCGAGGATGCCTTCAACGGCGCCTTTCGTCTCCTTCGCCGGCTGCGCCTGCGCGATGGCCTGCTTCATCTCGTCCAGCGTGACAATGCCGTCGCCGTTGAGATCGAGCTTTTTGAAGGTCTCGGGATTATTCACTTCCTCCGGCGTCAGCTTGCCGTCGCCGTTTTTGTCCGCCTGCTTGAAATGCTCTTCCGGCGTCCGCGGCTTCGCGGCGTCCTCAGGCTTTTTATCCAGCGCGCGCAGTTCATCCAGGCTCACGAAACCGTCGTTATTCACGTCCAACCGCTGGAAGGTGTCGGTATTACCCAGTTCCTCTTTGCTCAGCTTGCCGTCGCCATTGCGGTCATAGACCTTCATGCGCTGCTCGGCGGTCACTTCACGTCCCGGAGTCGTTTTGGCCAGGTGCGCCTTCGCCTCTTCCCAGGTGACGAAACCATCCTTATTGGCGTCCATCTGGGCGAAGAGATCGGGCTTCGGGAACTCCGCTGGGCTTAATTTTCCGTCGCCGTCCTTGTCGGCGAGTTTGAACTGCTGCTCGGGCGAAAGCTGTTCCTGGGCCCCGCCTGTCGCCGGCTCCGCCTCGCCGAAAATCTCCCCCCAGCTCACGAACCCATCGCCGTTGCGATCCCACTTGTTAAACTCATCGGGATAGGGGAATTCCGCCGCACTCAGCTTGCCGTCGCCGTCCCGGTCCATCTCTTTGAATTTCTGCTCATTCTTCTGGCGCTGCTCTTCGGCGGTGGGCTGTTGGGGGTCGGCCTGCTGCGCGCCGGGGGTGATGGTCTGCCGCAACTCGGCCAGTGTCACGAAGCCGTCTTTGTTGAGATCCGCTTTGGCAAAGAGCGTCGGATTGTTGACTTCTTGCGGGGTCAATCTCCCATCACCATCGCGGTCGGCAATACGGAACTGCTGCTCCAGCGAGGTTTCCCGCACCCCGGTGGCGGCGCCGCCTTTGCCGGAATATGCCAGCGTCTCCGCCAGCGTGATGAAGCCGTCGCGGTTGAAGTCCATCTTCGCGAAGAGGGCGGGATCACCCAGCTCTTGCGGACTCAACCGGCCGTCGCGGTTGCGGTCAAGGTTGTGGAAGCGCTGCTCTGGGGTATCGCCGATGGTCTCCTGCTGGCGGCGCTCTTCAGCAGTGCCCATGCCCCGCTTCATCTCCTCCAGCGTCACCCAGCCGTCCCCGTTGCGGTCAAGTCGCTTGAAGATCGCCTCCTCGATGCGCAACTCCTGCAGCGACAGCCGGCCGTTGCGGTCGCGGTCGAGCATCAGAAAACGCTCTTCCAGCGTAGGCTGTTTATCCGTTGTTTGCGCGAGTGCGCCTAACGGTGCCAGGCACAGCAGCGCCACCACCGTCATCAGTATCAGAGTCATCACCCGCATGATCGCCTCCCCTCCGCACGCGCCGCCGGCCGTGCCGGGCACTGCTACTGTCAATACGCCCGCCGGGGGGAAAAGTTGCGCGGCGAGCGTCCGTATGCATTATACCCCCTGCCATCGCGGCTGTCGTCGGGTGGGATCAGCCAACCGGCGCGAGGACGCGGGCGTCAAGGCCGTCGAGGGTGTAGATGCCGTGCGGGGTGCAGATGGCGCCGTCCAGGGTGAGAGCGGCGGGCAGGACGGCATCCGGCCAGACGACGCAGCGAGTGAGCGTGCTGCCGGCGGGAACGATAGCGCGCGCGCCCACCACGCATTCGCAGAGTTCTCCCTCGACAACGGCGTCGGCGGCGAGGAAATTCGCGCCAACGCGGACGCCGTCGCCCGGTACGCGAATGCGTCCGGCGAGGAAATCGAGATTCGCCTGCAGGTAGTCAGCCGGGGTGCCCACATCCGTCCAGTACCCCTGCGCGGGGAACGCGTAGAAAGGCAGTCCAAGCTGCAGGATGCGCGGGAAGACATGCAGCGCGAAATCGCAGAACTCATCCACGGGGATCAGGTCGAAGATGGCGGGTTCGAAGCAGTAGATGCCGGTGTTCGCCAGCCGACTGAGTTCGGTGCCGGGCGCGGGCTTTTCCTGGAAGGCGCGGAGGCGCCCGTCGGCATCCGCCACCACCACGCCGTAGCGTGAGGGATCCTCCACCGCCAGCGTGGCCAGGCTGGCGAACGCCCCCGCCGCGCGGTGGGCAGCCAGCAGCGGCGCCAGGTCCACGTCCAGCATGGCGTCACCCGCCACCACGACGATCAGATCGTCATCCAGCAGATGCTGCAGCCGCTTCATGCCGCCGGCGGTGCCGCGCGCCTCGGTTTCCACCACCCAGTGCAGCGCAGCGTCGTAGGCGGCGCCGTCGTCGAAGGTGTTGAGGATCTGCTCGGCGCGGTAGCACAGGTTGACGCCGATGGTCGTGATGTCCACCGCGCGGAGCGCGCGAATTCCCTGCGCCATCACGGGCTCATTGGCTACCGGCAGCAGCGGTTTCGGTACATATTCGGTCAGTGGCCCCAGCCGCGTGCCGCGGCCGGCTGCCAGGAGCATTCCGTTGGGCACAATGTCTCTCCTGAATGCACGCCCGGAGGGAGGGCTGCGTATGGAATATTATACCACGCAAACCGGGCGCTTGGGCAGTCGCCCGCGCTGCCTGCGGTCGGCGCAGAAGGTCGCCATCGGGCACTCTCCACAGCGCGGTGTTCGCGCCGTGCACACCGTGGCGCCGAAATCCATCAGCGCCGAGTTAAACTCCCACGCCCGTCCCTTCGGCAGCACTTTCGCGGCAATCTCCCATAGCTCGCGGTCACGCGACCGGGGCTGCGGCGTTGCACGCCGCTCGCTTTGCAGCCCCGGTTTTGCCAGAAAGACGCGGAAGAGCACCCGCCGTACATTGGTGTCCAACACCGGTTCGTCATGGCGGAAGGCAAAACTGGCGATAGCGCCCGCGGTGTAGCGCCCGATACCTTTGAACTGGCGCAGCGTCTCGGCGGAGGCGGGCAGTTGTCCGCCATAACCGGCCACCGTTTCGCGCGCGATGCCGTGCAGGCGCACCGGGCGGACATTATACCCCAATCCCTTCCAGGTCGCCTTCACTTCTTCCACATCCGCCGCCGCCAGCTCCTCCAGCGTGGGATACTTGTCCAGCCACTCCGTATACTTTGGCGCCACTCGCTCCACCTGCGTCTGCTGCAGCATCATCTCCGACACCAGAATGTGGTACGGATCATTTGTATGCCGCCACGGCAAATCGCGCCCGTGCGCGGCAAACCAGGCCAGCAGGGCGCGCTGAAAGCGCAGCTTGTTCGGAAGGCGAGAGATCGGCATCGAGAGGAATGTACCCAATCGTCGCGGGGCTAACCGTCCAGACACCCGGGTTCTTCGCCGGCGAAAGCGAAGCAACCGCGGCGGGTTTTCGCCCGGTACATGGCGGTATCCGCCGCTTTCACCAGGGTTTTGGCGTCAGGGCCATCCTCGGGAAAGCGGCTGATGCCGATGCTGGCGGTCACCTGGCAGCGATGGCCCCGCGCCTCGATGGGGCGGGCGACGGTGTCCAGCAGGCGGCGGGCGATCTCGCCCGGTTCACGGCCATCCTCATAATCGGTGAGCAGCAGCACGAATTCATCACCTCCGAGACGGGCGATGGCATCGCTGTCGCGTAACGACTCCCGCAGCCGGTGCGCGACGGCCTGCAGCACGCGGTCGCCGGCGTCGTGCCCATACGTGTCATTCACCGGTTTGAAACCGTCCAGATCGAGGAACATGACGGCGACTGGCTGACGTTTGCGCTGTGCGGCGCTCAACGCGTGGGAGAGGTGCTCGAAGAAATGCGCGCGATTGAGCAGGCCGGTGAGCGTGTCGCGCGTGGCCTGATAGTACAGCCGTTTCTCGGAGGCCTTGCGCTCGGTGATATCCTGAATCGTCAACACCGCCATCAGCGGCTGGCCGTTCGTATCGTAGACCAGCGTGCCGCCGTAACTGAAGATGCGCTGCCACTCGGACCGGCGGCGCCGCACCACCACCTCCCAGTGGTCCAGCGTTTCGCCGCGCAGTACCCGCGCGAGCGGCCAGTCCTCCACCGGCACCGCCGCGCCGTCCTCGGTGGCCAGCTCAAATATCTCGGTCAGTTCGGGCAGAGAACGGCGCGCCTCCTCGAGGGTGGCGAAGCCATGCATGCGCAACGCGACGGGATTCCACTGCAGCACGAAGCCGTCTATCGTCGCCACCACCAGCCCTTCGGTCAGGTGTTCCAGGATCGCCTCCAGTTGCGCTTCGCGATGCCGCAGCGTATCCTCGATACGCTTGCGCTCGGTCGTCTCGATGGCCTGTACCAGGATGCCCTGAATCTCGCCGCTGGCATCGCGCCAGGGGATGTAATTGAAGGTGATGCGCGTCTCATCCAGACTGCCGTTGCGCCAGAGCGCCAGCGGCATGTCGAGTGCCGAAAAGGGCTCACCCGTCTGGAATACGTGATCGAGCAGCGGCACCACGGTTTCGGCGATCTCCGGAAATACCTCGGCCACGGTGCGCCCGTGCACGTCGCCTTTGCCGGCGATGAATGGCTCGTAGGCGGGATTCACCAGCAGGAAGCGGTGCTTCGGACCTTCCAGCACCGCGATGCCGGCGGGCACATGCTCCAGGATCATTCGCGCAAGCCCGGGCGTTGCAATTTCCAGCGTCGAAAGTGTGTGCGTCATGATGCTCCCGCCAGTAACACGGATCGGCCGGTCCTGGGAATAGCGGTATTGTTATTATACATGATATTCGGTGAATTCGCAGCGGTGGCAGGCTCCGCGCGCGGATACTCTAGCCAGACCTTACGAATTCTGTTATGATGCCAATTGGATGCAACGGATCGTCTGTCGCTACCGGATAGAAGCCGCGGCGGGGTCGCGTGTTTTCGCGGCGCGGCTGAATCGGCCGGGCTGGCGTTGAGCGAAGGGCGTGGCGTCCTCCTCGGACCCGCGCTGCCCCCGGATGCGACGAGCGATACCGAGCGCCTGGTGCTGGAGTTGGCCGCGCCCCGCGATCCCTCGGACGTGTGCCGGCGGCTCAACGCGCACCTGCCCCCCGGCGTGATCGTCGAGAACGCCTGGGTGGGCCAGCCGGGCGGCGCGGAGGAAAATCCCGCGCTGCTCGATGAGGCGGTGTATGACGTGCAGTGGCATGACGCGCCGCCCGCCCAGACAAGTATCGTACGGATTCGCGCGTTCCTGCAGGCGTCCAGCGTGGCGCTCACGCGGGTGCGCGAAAAAAAGGTTCAGCATCTGGATGCGCGCGCCCTTACCCGGGAGGTGCGCGTGGTGGCGCTCCGTGATGGCATGCTCCACCTCCAGATGACGCTCTCGGTGGGGCCGCGGGGCAGCCTGCGGCCCGAGGAAGCGCTGCAGGCGCTCGGCTTTACCCCCGCGCCCGGCGCGCTCCGGATTCAGCGGATTGCGCTGCGGTCTTCGGACCGGCAGCGGCCGGCGAGTCAGCCCACGGCGGCGCGCTGGCGCGGCGCTCATCGTTCGCGGTGAGCCCCATCATTTTCGATGTTCGGCATGGTGCCGGGCGCGCAGGAGCACGGTTTCGCGACCGTTGACCGCGCGCACGCCCTGTCCCGAACGAAAAGGTTCATACATGACAAAAGAGATTATCGTCAATGCCGGCGAGTTGGAATCGCGCGTGGCGATCCTGGAAAGCGGCCGGCTCATGGAAGTGCACATTGAACGCGAGCCGAAAATCGTCGGCAATATCTACCGCGGCCGCGTGACGAAAGTATTGAAAGGCATGGATGCCGCCTTCGTGGATATCGGCGTGGAGCGCAATGCTTTCCTCTCCGCCTCCGATATCGTGCCGGAAGAGGAGGAGGAAGACGGCAACGGCCGGCCCGGACGCCGCGTCATCCCTCCCATCAACCAGCTCATCCGCAACAACCAGGAGATTATGGTCCAGGTGTTGCGCGCCCCCATGGGCACCAAAGGCGCCCGCATCACCACCCGCCTCTCCCTCCCCGGCCGTTACACCGTCCTCATGCTCAATTCCGGCAGCTACGTCGGCGTCTCCCGCAAGATCGAAGATCCCCGCGAGCGCACTCGCCTGCGCGCCCTCGCCGCCCGCCTTCGCCCGGAAGGCTGCAGCCTCATCGTGCGCACTGAGGCGGAGGGGAAAAGCGACGAGGAGCTGGAAGGCGATATCCGCCTGCTGGTGGACCTGAAAGACCGAATTGACGCCAAAGCTGCTCACGCTCCCTCGCCCTCGCTGGTGCATGGCGACCTCACGCTCATCTTCCGCCTCATCCGCGACGCCTTCACCCGCGACGTCAGCCGCGTGGTGGTGGATTCGCCGTCCGTCTACGAGAACGTGCTGGAACTGGTGGAGATGATCGCGCCGGGCATGAAGCATCGCGTCTTCCTCTACGACGAAGCGCTGCCCATCTTTCACGCCTACAATATCGAGCCGGAAATCGAACGGCTGTTGAAGCGGCGCGTGTGGCTGCCCTCCGGCGGCTACCTGGTGGTGGACCAGGCGGAGGCGCTGACCGCCATTGACGTGAATACCGGCCGTTTCATCGGCTCCACCGAGCTGGCGGAGACGGTGCTCACCACCAACCTGCAGGCGGCGGAAGAGGTGGCGCGGCAACTGCGCGTGCGCGACCTCGGCGGCATCATCGTGGTGGACTTCATTGACATGGATAACCCGCGACATCGCCAGCAGGTAACGCGTGCCTTCGAGGAGGCGCTGCGCCGCGACCGCGCGAAAATCAAGGTCCACAGCATTTCGCCGCTGGGACTGGTGGAGATGACGCGTAAGCGCACCGGCGACAGCATGGGCCGCCTGCTTACCGAGCCCTGCCCCTACTGCAGCGGCATCGGGCGCGTGCAGAACCCTCTCACCATGGCGCTGCGCATCGAGCGCGAACTGGCCGCGCAGAGCGTGGTGCACGCCGAGACGGAAGCCTTCCTGGTCTATGCCCATCCGCGCGTGGTGGCGAGCATGCTCGGGTATGAGGGCGAGGCGCACCGCGACCTGGAGCAATACATCGGCAAACCCGTCTACTTCCGGCTGGAGGAAGAGTATCACCCGAATGCTTACCGGCTGGATCGCCTCACCCTGGAGCAGGCGCTGGCCGCCGTGCCGCACCTGGAGGAAGAGGAAACCGTCGAGGCGCGGGTGGTAAACCCGGACCCCGAGCTCGCGCTGGATCCGCTGGTCTGCACGAAAGGCATCTTCGTGGTGGTGCCGGGACTGGACGCGCCGGTGGGGGCAAAGGTGAAGGTGAAGATCACCGACGCCGGCACCTCGCTGGCCTTCGCCGAGCCGCTGGCGGAAGAACTGCGCGCCGTGCGCGCCGACGAGCTGCCCGCGCCGCGCCAGCGTCCCCCGCTGGTGCCGGAATCGGTACTGCCCACCTACCTGCGCGAGGAACTGGCCCAGATTCCGCCGGACGGCATGAGTCTGCTCTCTCCCACCTCCTTTGCCGTCGAAGTGCCGGAGGAAACCGAAGCCGAAACCGACCGC
>JAKIYB010000107.1 GCA_022708765.1 Armatimonadota bacterium
GGGGGAGCGGTACCACCTGGGCGTCTATCTCGAGGATGGCACGCCGCTGCTGCTGCCGGCCGGGGTGTCGGTAACCGCGTGGCCGATTACGCTGCCCGAAGAACGCCGCCAGGCGCTGGCGATGACACCGGACGGGGCGCTCGTGACCTTTGCCGCGCTGTCCTTTGAAGCGATCACCGCCTTCTTCGCCTTCACGGTGGAAGCCACCGATGGCAAAACGAGTGCCCGCGCGCGCTTTGTGCTCAACCTGCCGCTCATCGGCGCCCCCGACGATCGCCGCGAGCGCGTGCTGCTGTCGCTGTTGCGCAACCGCGACGCTGTGCTGCGCTATCTGCTGATGCTCCTCGCGGAAGGCGGCACCGAGGTGCCGGGGCTCTGGGAGGGCATGCAGCGCCTCATCACCGGCGCCGGCAGTGCCGGTCACACGGCACCCGAGTTGCCGCTCTTTGAGTATCTCGTTCGGGCGGCCGAACGTGACCCATCCAAGCTCGATCAGGTCGACCGGCTGGTGACGGATCTCTGCGCACAGCCGGATGGCACCTCACTGCTGCCGGACGGCTTTCTCACGGTGTGGGAACCGATTCGTGCTGCCGTGCGGGAACCACGCGTGCCGCGCAGACGGAAACCCCAGGTGCCTGCTGCCGCACAGGAGGCCGGATTGGAGCCTCGGGCCGTTCACACAGACCTGCTGGAGCAGCAGCAGGATCACCCACCGGTACCTGCTGGTGAACCTGCGCCGACACTAGTGCCGGACACGCTCACTGCCCTCTGGCAGGCGTATGCGGGTTATATCAGCAGTGTCACGGCCACGCCCGCGACCGCCGAACAGTGCCGGGAACGCACACGCCGGTGGAACGCGTTCTGCGCGGCGTGTCGTGCAGAGAGCATGGACCACCGTGATGCAATGCGCCAGATGCAGGTGGACGATTTCCCGACATGGCGATGACGCAGGGAGGAGGCAAGACCGTGAAGCATGAGCAGTCGGATATAGCATGCGCCATGACGGCAGAGCGCGTACAGGCCATCCTGGGTGGGTTGAAGGATTTTCAACGCGCGACGGTGGACTACGTCTTCCGACGCCTGTATCTCGACCCCGATCCGACGCATCGTTTCCTCGTCGCCGATGAGGTGGGATTGGGAAAGACACTCGTGGCGCGTGGCCTCATCGCCCGCACGATCGAGCATCTGCAGGCAAAAGGCATTCCCCGCGTCGATGTGGTGTATATCTGCTCGAATAGCGAGATCGCCCGCCAGAACATTGCCCGGCTCAACGTCACCGGCTGTAAGAATTTCGAGCTGGCAACCCGCATCACGTTGCTGCCAACGGTGCTGCACAACCTGCAGGAGAGCCCTGTTAATTTCGTCTCCTTCACGCCAGGCACGTCCTTCAACCTGCGTTCCAGCCTGGGCACGGCCGAGGAGCGCGCGCTGCTCTACCACCTGCTGAAAGACGTGTGGGAGCTGCAAGGCACCGGGCCGATGAACCTGCTGCAGGGCAACATGCTCAAGGATAACTTCCGCTGGCTGATCAAATCATTCCTGGCGGAGTATCACATCGACGCCACGCTGGCCACGGCGTACGCTGAAACGATGCGTGAGCATGCCGATCTGCGCGCGACGTTTGACGATCTGTGCGGCCGGTTCAGCTATGCTCGCACGAATATTCCAGACGATGATCGGGTCGCACGCGCTGTGCTCATCGCCAAGCTGCGGGAACTGCTGACCGTCTCGTGCCTGAAAGCGCTGGAGCCCGACCTGATCATCCTGGACGAATTCCAGCGGTTCAAAGACCTGCTGAAACCCGACAACCCGGCTGGAGTGCTGGCGCAGGAACTCTTCACCTACGCCGATCAACACACCGCCGCGCGCGTGGTCCTGCTCTCCGCCACGCCGTATAAGATGTATACGCAGGTGGACGAGGGGGAAGACCACTACCGCGACTTCCTCGACACCGTGCGCTTCCTTCTGCACGACCCCGCACAGGCGCAGGGCTTTGCCCAGACCGTCGCCCGCTACCGGCAGGCGCTCTTCCGTCTGGGGGATGGCCACCTGGATGTGATGCGGGCGGCAAAGGGTGAACTGGAGGGACAGTTGCGCCGGGTGATGGTGCGCACCGAACGGCTGGCGGTCTCGGCGAACCGCGACGGCATGCTCACCGAACGCCCCTGCCCGGCATTGGCGCTGCAGCCGACTGATGTCCGCGCCTATATCGATATGCAGCAGATTGCCCGACTCATCGAGAAGCCGGACGTGATGGAGTATTGGAAATCAGCGCCGTACCTGTTGAGCTTCATGGAAGAGTATGAGTTGAAGAAAGCCTTCACGGCGGCGCGGAACACACCGAAGAACGCCGACCTGGCACGCGTGCTGGCGGATGCGGACGGCGTCACGCTGCCCTGGGACGCTATCACCGCGTATGACGCCATCGACTCGGGCAACGCGCGTCTGCGCAGTCTACTGGCAGATACCGTAGATACCGGGGCATGGCAACTCCTCTGGATGCCACCCGCCTTGCCGTACTACCAGATGGCGGGTCCCTTTGCGCAGCCGGGGTGCTGTGCGCTCACGAAACGGCTGGTATTCTCCGCCTGGCGCGTGGTGCCGAAGGCGGTGGCGCTCCTCACCAGCTACGCGGCCGAGCGCCAGATGATCCGGCAGCTCGAAGCCAACCCGATCAATACCCCGGACGCCCGCAAGCAGCGGCGTCCACTCCTGCGCTTTGCGTTGGCGGATGGCCGCTATACCGGCATGCCGGTACTCGCCCTCATTTATCCCAGCCTGGTGCTCGCGGAGGTGGGCGATCCGCTCCAGCATGCAGTAGACGGCGCTGCGGGAGAGGCGGTACCATCGCTAGATGTGGTATTGGAGCGCGTGGAGACGATCCTGCGGGAGATGCTGGCGCCGATTGTGACGCCATACCAGCACGCTGAAACTGAAGAGGAAGCGTGGTACTGGGTAGCCCCCCTCCTGTTGGATGCCCGGTATCACACGACGGCGCAGCACGCCTGGCTCACCCAGCCGCAACTGGCCCAACGCTGGGTGCGTTCCGCACAGGAGCAGGATGCGGCCGTGGTCGAAGATGATGGTGAGCAGTCACGTTGGGCAGACCATGTGAAACTCGCCCTGGCCGCGCAGGACCGGCAGATCGTACCGCTCGGTCGTCCGCCGCAGGATCTGGTGCAGGTATTGGCGCGCATGGCTGTCGCTGGCCCAGGTCCAGCCGCATTGCGCACGCTGGCGGGCATCACCGGCGCGCGTTCGGTGGCCATCCGCAACGCGGCGGGACAGATTGCCTTCGCCTTCCGCTCCCTCTTCAACCAACTCGACGTGACGGCGCTGCTGCGCGGTTTGCCGGGCCATGACCCGTACTGGCGGCGCGTGCTAGACTACTGCGCGCAGGGGTGCCTCTCAGCGGTGCTCGATGAGTATGCGCACCTGTTACGTGAATCGCATGGTTTATTCAGTGATGATCCAGACGAGGTGTCTGATGGTCTCGCAGCGGCGATGCGCGAGGCGTTGACCCTGCGCACCGCCAGCATGGATGCCGAGGAGCACCCGGTGACGGAGGACGGCCAGTTGGCCCCGGCCCGGCCACACGGCATGCGTTGCCGCTTTGCGCTGCCCTTTGGCGATACCCGCACCGAGGACGCGGAAGGCACCCGCCATGAGAAAGTGCGCGAAGCCTTCAACTCGCCGTTCTGGCCGTTTGTGCTCATCACCACCTCGGTGGGGCAGGAGGGGCTGGACTTCCACCCCTATTGCCATGCGGTGGTGCACTGGAATCTGCCGTCGAACCCGGTGGACCTTGAGCAGCGCGAAGGGCGCGTACATCGCTACAAAGGCCATGCCGTCCGCAAGAATCTGGCCCAGCGCTACGGCGTGCCATTGGCGATGAATGGGCAGCGCGATCCCTGGCAGACGCTCTTTGCCCAGGCGTGCGCGGATCGCGGTGCCGGCACCTCGGACCTGGTGCCCTTCTGGGTCTATCCGCTGAAAGATGGCGCGGCTATTGAGCGGTATGTGCCGGCGCTCCCCTTGAGCCGCGATCAGGCCCGGCTGGAGCACCTGCGACGCGCGTTGGCCGTCTACCGTATGGTGTTCGGCCAATCGCGGCAGGATGATCTCGTCGCCTACCTGCAATCTCGGCTGCCGGAAACCGATCTGCAGGCCCTTACCGACGAACTGCGCATCGACCTGTCGCCACCTGCGCTGCCATGCGCGCCTGATGACGGTGCCAACGGTGGGGACACACCGGCCAGCGGCGATACGCAGGCGGTAACGCCTCTGGATAGTGCTGACACCTCCGTAGCGCCGACGACGGCCACGGCCGTGCAGGCAGCCGTGGTCACGCGTCCTGAATCACTGCCGGCTGTGCTGGAGGCGGCGGTGCAGGCATCCGAGTATGCAGCGTGCTTTGCGTCACGCGGACGGCTCTTCTACCAGCAACTCTTTGAGCGGTTGCGCCGGGTGGCGCGGGCCAGCGACTATATCACTTACGGCACGTTGGCGGACGAGTTGAAGATCGACATGGGCAATCCCGTCGAGCGCGATGGGCTGGCCTTCCTGCTCGGTGAACTATCTATGTATGAGCACCGGTACGGTCGACCGCTATTGTCCGTGCTCGTGGTGCATAAGCGGGAGCCGCTGATGCCCGGCGCTGGCTTCTTCGATCTGGCCCAGTGTGCCGGCACATTCGACGGCACAGACCGCGACCGCTTCTTCTTCGCCGAAATCAACCGCGCGCATCAATACTGGAAGCGCCATTAGGAGGGAGGAACTATGCCACAAGATGCCTACACCGGCGCACCGTTCCGCGTCAACCGGGCATATGCCGAGTCGGTCGGCGACGCCTGGGTGATCCTCAGCGCCAAGTATGGCTTCATATTGCCGACCTTCACCATCCCGGAGCCGTACAACGTCACCTTCAAGCGGCGCACCGACGCCACGGCCACCGTTGACCAGTTGCGCCGGCAAATCCGCGAGCTGGCGCTCGGTCGCTACCCGCACATCATCGGGCTCGGTGGCAAAGAATACCGCGCCATGATCGAGGCGGCGTTCGCCGGTTCCACGTGCGCATTGTCTTTCCCGTTTAGCGGCCTGCCCATCGGGAAGATGATGGCCGCGACGAAGGCGGCGATGGCCCAGGTGCGGTGATACCGCTCACAGCCAATGTTACAGCGGTATTCTGGATCGAATAACCATCATCTGCTCTGTGGTGGGCAAGGCGACCAATGCGCGTAATTCCCGCTCTGGGATAGGCACCCAGGTTAAGAAGTCGCCGAGATTCATGAGCAAATCCTTAACCTCTGGCGAGAGCTTGAGGAGGCGGAATACCTGCGAGACTCGCGCTTCCGACACACTGAGGTGCCTCGCCAGATCAGCTTGCGACCAGCCCATTCTGCTTGTTAACGCCTGCCACTCCTGCGCGAGGGAGATCGGATTCCGGTATGTTCGCTGCGTCTTTGACTTGCGTGCGCTATATTCTTTCCGCCCCTGCGGGCGGTGGAAGCGCAGGCGAAAAGTTCTTGCTTTTGGCAAACATGTCCCACCAATTTTGAGCGTAAAGCGCCCGTTTTGATCCGATGTGATAGGGTCTAGATGGGCGCTTTTTGCATTGGTGCGCCCCCATAGATATCCCCGTTATCCACGGAGCGCGAGGTAGGCACCAAAGTCCACCTCTGATCGCCATTGGACACGAGATGTCCATCCGGCAAATCGTCTGGCCGGCCATGCCACGTCCACCGGTTGCCGGTGACGAGAAAAGTTGAGACAATTTTCCGAATATTCTACTTGCATCAGGCTTTATACTGATATATACTGGAGCATGTGAGCGCTTCACCGACATCCACTGCACCAGGTAAGCCAGGGAACAAACAAACGGCGATCGTTGACCGCCTGAAAGCAGAGATCCTTGCTGGCGCGATGCGGCCGGGCGACAGGTTGCCGACGAGGCAGGAACTGCTGCGACAATTTCGCGTCAGCATTGCCACGCTGCAGCAGGCGATGGACCGCCTGCGTGATGACGGCTTCATCGTCACCCGCGGACGGCTTGGATCGTTTGTTGCTCATACACCGCCGCACCTGTGCCGGTATGGCCTGGTCTTTCCCTGCTATCCGAGCGGCCAACGCAATGGCAGTCCACACCTGGCGCATCTCACGCCGTCATCACGATTCATGGATGCTATGGCGCAGGAGGCTCTGACATTCAGCGCTGAAGGTGAGCGGGAAATCGTGTGCTATATGGGCGCGGACCGTGAACTCGCGACTCCCGGCTATCAGCGGTTGTGTGAGGATATCCAAGCGCGGCGGCTGGCGGGCGTCATCTTCCTGCACCCGAATTCCGCGTATACGCCCACGCTGCTCGCGGGAACGGGCATCCCCGGCATCGCATATGGGGCGGAACAGGCACTGCCGGGCATGCCGATCTTTCACCTCGACCTTGCCGCCTTCATTGTTCAGGCACTCGATTATTTAGTAGCGCACGGCCGTCGCCGCATTGCGCTGTTGACTATTGCCTGCGTTGGCGAGGCGTTGGAAGCGCATTTCCACCGCGCGGCCGCCGCGCGCGGTGCTACGACAGGGACATACTCCATCATCGGCCTTGACCCGTATCAGCCGCGCTGGGCACGTCATGCCGCCGCCATCCTGCTCAATCAAGCGGCATCGCACCGTCCCGATGGCCTGATTATCAGCGATGACCATCTGGTGCCGGCTTGCACGCAGGGGGTGGTGGAAGCGCGGATGGCCGTTCCTGATGACCTGCTGATAGTCGCACACTGTAATTACATCGCCAACGCGCCCAGCGCCGTGCTCGTTACGCATCTGGGCTTCGATGTTTCGGCTATTCTGCAGGCCTGCATCCGCCTGCTCGATGCCCAGCGACTGCGGGAGACCATCCCACCAATCACCCACATCGCGCCGGTTTTTGCTCCGGGCACCGTCTGACCATCGGCTTTAGCTTAACACTGTATGACTACCGCGACGACACCGGGAGGATAAGATGAGAAACTGCCCGCAACACGACATCACAACACTTCTGCTAGCCTGCCTGCTGGCCAGCCTGTTGCCTGGTGATGCCGCTGAACTACCAGATTTAAAAACCGGCGGCAAGGATAATGGTCCGGTGGCCATCCTCTTCCTGGGTCCCTATGTAACACTGGATGGGAAGTACAAGGCGGAGCTTTCCGCGCAGGGAGCCGTCTACGCCGCCAGTTCCTACTTCGATCCGCTGCCGGACGTTAGCCTGAAGCAGTTCAACGTGTTCGTCGTTGACCGACTCCCGCACATGGGGCAGGAGTTGGATGTCTTCGGCCAGAGCATGCTTGTCTACTGGGCGAATATGCGAAAGATCGAGCAGCGCGTCAGGGAAGGCGCGGGATTGCTGGTCTACGTTAATATCACCGATGGCGGTGGGGCAAACGCCGGGGGTTGGAATAAGGAAATGCAACCGTGGGGCATCCAGATCCTCCAGGCGAGCATTCGCGATCAGGCCCGGCGCATCGAGCCGTGGACGGTATACGGCGCTGAGATGTATTACTCCTGGACGGAGAACCTGGTCAAGCATCCGGTGACCGACAGGTTGAAACGTATTTACTGGCCGTCGGTTAATATGCGCTGGGATGACTGCTACGCCGCGCCGCCGCTGATCTGCGATAAGACTTGGACCCCATTGGTGAAGGCAATGCCCGGCGCGACGCTCGCACGTCAGATTGATGACCGCTGGATGGATGATCCGCAGCCGAAAGATGATCCGGTACTCTGCGCGACGCGCCAGGTGGGCAAAGGACGCATGGCAGTGCTTTCCATCCATCCCTGGTATACCCACCAGATGGGCAACTCGAAGGTTGCGAGCAAGCAAGTTGGGGAAATGAGTCCCGGGGTGATTGACGGCATCATTCTCAATAGAGGGGATGGACAGGTGCCCAGCGACACGGGCATGCTGGTCTCCCGGCTGTATGCCTGGCTGGCGGGTAACTCCGCGGCGGCAGGTCTGGGCGGTTACCGCACGGGCGCGCCCATCGCGAAAGGGTCACTTCCACTCTGTGAAGAGGAGATGAACTTCTCGCCGGTTCTCGATTTCGACAACTTAAAAATGCCTCCCTCCTGGCGGCACCGTGGCGCGTTAGTCAGGACTGATGATAACCAGTATTATCCGGAAGTCTCCGACCCGCTGGTGACTGGAGAACTGCGCTATTTCAAAGCGCTCATTGGGGCGCGCACAAAACTCAGTGACGGCCGCGGCACGGTGGCCGACTATGCGAAAGCAGCGAAGAAAGCCGGCTACGCGCTCATCGTCTTCACCGAGACCTTCGGGAAGCTCACTCTGGCGGAGTGGAAATCGCTGGTAGCCCAGTGCGCCAAAGCCAGTTCCGATGACTTCGTCTGCCTGCCGGGCTACGACATTCAGGATCCTGCCGGCAACCATTTTGTGCTTATCGCGCCGCCGGAATACCCCCGCGCCTCCTGGCTGACGGCGGATGGCACGCGGCTGGAAAAGACGCAGATGGTCAACTTCCTCTTCTACAACCACATGGTGGTCTGTCACCGTCCCGCCGCCGGGCCGCTGCCCTACGAACGTTTGAAGCATTTCCAGGGCCTTTCCGTTTATACGTATCGCAACGGCATGCTGGTTGACGATGGGCTGAAAGCTTACCAATGGAAGGTAGAAAGCGGATCCAATCCACATCCCATCGTGGTACATGAACTCAACCACCCATCCGAGGTGGCACAAGCGGCAAAGCACGGCTTTCAACAACTCATTCCGTCGGATACCGTGCGCAACGCGGTGGCCTATTTCCGCATCGGCACGCCGCACTTCTTCGAGGCGCCGGCGCGCTACATGATCAGCGAAGGGCCGGTGGTCACCACCTGGGTCAGCAGCCCCAAAGATATCGGCCCGGCGGCGGAGCATCGCGACCAATTCCGCGTGGCGGTGGGCGTGCGGAGCGACGCGCCCCTGGCCACGGTTGAACTCTATGACGGGCGCAACCTGCTGCGGCGCTGGCGGCCGGGGGGGAAAGAGTTCCAGGCCACCGCTGACTTCCGCCACTCGCGCCAGTACGATCTGTTCGTCATCGCTGAAGACACGCAGCATCGCCGTGTGATCACCAATGCCATCCGTACCGTCGCGGAGCGCTACCACTACCGTTGTGGCGACCGGCAGAACTGGCTGTCCGATGTGGGTTTTCATAATTGCTATACCGGCTCACGCCTGCCCGATGGGCTGGACTTCATCATGCCCGTGAAAGGCACCATGGAAGGCAGCAGCCTCTTCCCGAACGTGCGCGGCACGCTGATGGCGCCAAAGATCAGTTTCCCCTTCACCTGTAATGACGTGGTGGTGCAGGACGTGCTGCTGGATGAGAAGTATACCCGGGCGCTGATGGACGAGGTGGGATTAGACGCCATGCCCAGCCTGCCCAGCGAACCATCCACCGTATACGAAGCGCGCCGGCGGAACTATAGCTTCACGCCCGGCCGCGATGGAAAGCGCTGGATCGTGTTGACAGAATATGAGATCACCCTTAAGCGTGACGTAGAACTGGTGAATCCCGCCGGGCTGTTTCCCGCCTTCAGCGGATTGCGGAATACGAGATACCATACATGGAAGGAAGGAAAGCTTTTCGGCGAGGAACTGGCCGGTAACGTCGTACGCAACCTTCCAGTTGGCGCGTTAGCTGGCGGCTTCATCGCTATGAGCCCGGAACTGCAGGTATGCAATGGCCAATTCGGTCTCGCCCCGCAACCGGGCACGCCCGCAAGGCTCCCAGCGGGCACGAAGCTGACCGCGCGCTTCCTATATGCGTATTACGGATTCAGCCCCTACGCTGCAAACTGGAAGGCAAGCTATGCCTTTGAGGATGATCCGGAAGGTCTGCTGCGCGGGATGGGCTTCGCCGGGCCGACGCCGTATCAACTGACGATGACGCGGGGCACGCTCGACCGTATCGCCTACCTTGCGGAGATGACACCGGACCGTTACGGGGTGGCAGGACAAGTAACGAAAACCGCCGAGTTGCTCGTTGACGTACCGATGCAGCTCCGTGGGGTGAACGCGAATTGGCCGGCCGGCATCTGGCATGAAGACGGCACGCTGGCCTACACTGGCATTTTTGAAGCGACCGCGTGGCCGCGCCTGGACGTCTCGAAGCCGGGCAAATTCTACGCCGGCAATCTGCTCACTGCCAGTAATCCCGACCTGGTGCTGAGTATCGTGCAGTGGACGAAAGACCGCATCAACCTTGAAGTCCATAACCCGACTGATATCGCTATTACGGCGACGATTACTTCGCCGGCAGAGATCACCGGCTACAAAGCACTGAAACATACACTCACTATTCCGGCGGGAACGACGACCTATGTGAGCAAGTGAGTCGGAGGCGAACACATGAATGAATCGCTGGTGTCTGCAAAGGGTTACTTAGTTCCGAGGCTGGACGCGGACGGCATGTGGTCAGCCATGGGCACGGGCCGTGACGGCAGTGTCTACATGGCGGTTTCCAGCATGTGCCAGCAGGCGTGCCGGCTGGTGCGGCTCACGCCCGGCGATGGCCGGGTAGTCGAAGTCGGAGTGATTCAGCAGATCTGCGGAGAAACAGACCCAGAACTGCTGCCGCACACAAAGGTGCATACCCAGCTCATCGAGGATCGCCGCGGGCGCATCTGGTTCGGTTCAAATTCTGATGAGCTTTACCCCGCCGACGCCCATGACTGGTCCGCTGCCACCGGGAAATACTCGAAGGGG
>JAKIYB010000108.1 GCA_022708765.1 Armatimonadota bacterium
CTGCATCCAGTTGCCTTTCCATGTGAACTCGGCGCCGAAGGCATTGACCCCCGGCAGCGCCGCAAATCCTTTCTGCACAGCAGAAGCGGAGTAGCCGCCGGAGACATGTTGTCCGGCTTTCCAGTTGGTGGCGAGCATCACGCGGTTGCACAGCAGCCCGTGGTCGTGGTTCATATCGGGGACGGAGGGGAAGCGGCGCGAGATGGGCTGGCCCTTTGCCCACCATGCCAGCAGTGTGCCGATCTCCGATGCCCAGAACTGCCCATCGGGATTCGTCGGCGGTTTCGTAACGAACCACAGATAGTTCTCGTCAGGGGTGCCGACGCCACTGCGCAGCAGTGGGCCGACGCTGGGCATAAACTCGGAGGTCCAGTCGGTCGGCGCTTCCGCGGGCAACGCGCGGTCGGTATAGAGGATATCCAAACCGCTCATGCCTTCACCGAGCATCTGGCTGAAATTCGACTGCTGAAAGCTCCATTGCATCACTTTTGACAGCGCGGGGTCGCTCTTGAGAAAGCCTTTCGCCATTAGCCCACCCAGACCCCAGTTGCTGCCGTGCGAGCCGCGGCCAATGGGCGGCGATAGACGACCGAACTTCGCCTGATTACGCGCGCTGCTGTTGAGTATCTTCTGCGGGTCCGGCGGCGTGAGCGATTTTTCGTAGAACAGCGCCATATTCTTCATGCGCTGATCCTGGAAATAATCTTTGAAGCCAGCGCGTTGCAAAGCGATGGCGAAGAGCATGAGCTTGGAGACCGATACGCGCCCGTAATGGCCGCTTTCGTTCCAATAGCCTTTGTCGTCCAGACGGTTCATCCAGGCTTCCATGTAGGCCTGTGGTTTCTCCACCCACGTTTTCGCCATCGGGTGATCACGCAGGGTGCAGGCAGCCAGACCCTGGTTGAGGACATGGGCGACGGTCATGTTGGGATTGCCGGAGGCGTATCCCCAGCGATCGGCCCCCCAGTTGGCGGGACTCGCCAGGCGATAGGCGAGGAAGGCCATCTGCGCCCGGAAGAGTTTACGCTCCTCCGCGGTGATGAGATCGGAATCAATAATCCCGTCATAAAGGCAGATGACGCTGGCAGCGTTGCGCATGGTATCGTAATACGCCAGTTGCCCGAGCATCTGGCGCAGACGGGCGACATCCTGGTTCTGCTTGACGGCTGCCGGATTCTCAACAGCCGCTTTCGCGATTTCTTCGGCACTCAGGATCAGGCGCGGGTGCTTTTCGGCGGAAGCCGGCCAATCGAGCACCATACCCTTCACGATATTGAGCGGGTCTACCTCATCTTGAAAGGTGTTGATCGGGCGGAAGACTCGGGCCAGTTTCGTTTCATACGAGGGGTTCTCACCGATGCTCCACTTGCGTTCGCCGAGGGCATTGTTTGCGCGCAGGAAAAGCGTGTTATCGTCGCCTTTGATGAGCGGCATAAACTTGTCGCCGCGTTCGCCCGGCTTCACCCAAGCCCCGGCATCCTGCCGGGCGATGACGAGTTCGGCTTTTTCGGGGTCGTCGGTCGGGATGGTGAATCCCTCGCCGGGTACAGCTTCGGGGCGCGCGATAGTGTAGCGCAGATGGAACTTCGTCTGGGTAAACTCATTCCACCAGTCACCCCAGGGAGCAAGGTTCGTAATCGTGCCGGCAGGGTATTCCGCCACGGCTTTTTGCTTCCAGCCAGTTTTGCCAATTTCGCTCGCACCGACCTGCAGTCGCTGCACTTCCGGCATAAACTGGAACATCAGCGGGGGTAGGCCGGGTGTAAGGAGAATATCGAAGCCATCCTTGCCCCGGTTATCCTTGGCGGAAAGCGTTTCGAAATAGACCTGATTTCCCTGGGCGTTAAGCCGCACGGCTAGATCAAGGGTGTTGCCATCGGCATATGTATAGCGGTACGCCACACGCACGAAGGCGGGGCCGCGGTCGGTCAGCGTCGCGGTAAACGTGGAGACCGGCGTTTCACCGTACAGGCGGCTGCCGCCGAACCAGGTGCCATTCGCGCGGCGCATACCCAGCACGGGCGCCGGCACATCCTTCGCAGGCACCGGCGGATCATACTCTTTCGATCCGAGCAGCAGGCGCACGCCGAAACGGCTGGTGGTCGCTTCGACCTGGGTGTCCGTGACCGCAACCTTCAGGTCGCGGGCGGGCATGGCATCTTTAACCGACGTCGGGCCGAAAGACACCTGGTAGGTATTGGTGGTGCGCGGGGCGAGAGCGTCAACGACAAAAGCCAGGGTGGCAGATTTGATGAACCGGGTGTCCGGCCAATACTCGATATTCGCCAACTGTACCGGCAGCGGGCCGGCAGGACCGATGAGACGTACGGAATCCGCCACGCACGCCCCCTGCTCCGCGGTGAACGGGTAGCTGACGAATTCGTGTTTCCAGTCCACGTTTAACTGCTCGGTGAGCACAATCTCGCGTTGCGCCGCTTGTCCTATGACGCACAGGCAAACCAGAAGAAAAATCGCGGGCAGCCGATGCCGCCATTCACACCACTGCTGAACCATGTATTCAGTACCTCCAGAGAACCTGACCGTTGACAGGCGTATCTCTATTCTTTCGCTCATTGTTGTTCATTTCCTTGCCGGCTCACACGTGATAACGTAATACCAGGTGGCGTCCAGCATCTCCAGGTCATCGGCGACCGGAAGCGTATCCAGGCTGTCCGTCTCGTCCCACAGGCCGAGTTTCAGGCGGAAAGTCATGCCCGGCGTATAGGCGACAGCGGGGAGCAGCTTCTTGTCCCGCATCGCCATTTGCAGCGCGATGATGCTTTTCGCGGTCAGCGCGCCGGAGAGGACGCGGTCAATCCGGAATTCCACCGTGCGCAACGAGGCGGTATAGGGGGTGATCTCCTCGTAGCTCAACGGTTTCGTCGCCCGCGTGATGGTGCCAACCACCTCGACAAACGTCTTCTGTGTCGCTTCTGGCGCTGGCGCGCCGGCTGCTGCTACCGCGGGTTGCTGTCTGGCGCCCGGCTGCACCGCCACGTCATCGAGGTAGCATTCCGATTTCCCCGGTTGGAAGCGCAGCCTTGCGGTCACCACGTCGGCGGGGCCGGTAACGCTCTCTTCGTACGCCGTCCAACTGTGATATGCCGGGATAGTGAGTTCCCGCGTGTAGCAGACCTTGGCGTCTTTGTCATAGGCGATGAGCGACCACTGCCCACCCCCGCGCGCCCACGCGGCGAAGCTCACACGATATGCCTTCTTCGGCTGCAGCGGGAAGGCCGGCGAAGTATATGTCCCTAGAGCGAGCTTCATGCTCCGCAGGCCGGTGTAGGACTGCGTATCGTCCCAGCCACCAGTAAACTCCTCGCTCCTGCTCCAACCCGCTTGCGCCGGGTCGGTCTCATAATCCGCGCGCAGCAGCAGTGTTTCCGTCTCCGGCGCCGGCTGCACGGCGGGGTCGAAGAACAGGGCCAGCATCCGTCCGATCAACTGCATGCCGCGGCTATTCAGGTGCGAGGTGTCGCGCTGCCACCATTCCATCGGGATGTCGGAGTAGTAAATGAATTCGTCGAAGACGCCTCCCAGGTTGAAGACGGCGAATTTGCCCTCGCGCCCGGCCTCAATCACCGCGGCGCGCAGGCGCTCGCGCTGCTGTACCGGCATGCGCCGTCCCGCCGGGGGCGGGCGCAGCAGTGACAGCGGATAGGTCTGGCACACCTGACCGTTCAACACCAGAGGCTCCGCGGCGGTTTTTGCGCGAATCTGCGCGATGAGGGCGTGCAGGAATTTCACATCGCGGTCGCTCATCCCGCTGACAATGACCAGGTCCGGCTGATGCTGCTCGATGGCGTCTTTAAATGGCTCGTCTTTCGAAAAATGCTCCCAGCCCACGCTGCCCTGCACGCTGCGGATCAACTCGACCTTCGTGCCGGGATAGAGGCGCTCCAGCATATGGTGGAAGCCGGAGTTCGACAGGTCGTTGGCAATGGAATCACCGAGAACCACCACCTTCAGCGGTTCTCCGGCTCGCAGTTTCGCCATCGTCTTCGGCAAATATTGCCAGCGGTCCGGCTCCGGCCGGTAGCTGATGGGCGGGGTGTCGTCTTGTCGAAGGCGTTAGCCACGGCATCTTCGGTCAGTTCCACGTCATCCACAAAAATCCGCGCGCCACCCTCCGGCCAGAAGGCAATCCGGACGCGGTTCGTCCAGAACGGGCACATGATTTTCGCGCCATAGCGGTGCCACTCCTCGGACGCAAAGGCACCGCGGTAGATTGTCTCCCAGGCGACCCGCCCCTGATTGTCGTAAAAGCGCAGCCCCCATTTTCCCTGCATGCGCGTGGAGGGTTTACTCTCTGGCGCCGGGGCAATTCGTCCCCAAAAGCGCAGACGATAGACGAAGCACGCATCGGCAGGCATGAGCGCGGAGAGGAGAACGCTGCGCGTGGCGGACAGGCTGCGCGTACCGCTGTGCGCCTGTTCCATCGTCCATTCCAGCGGCAGCGGCGCCGGCTCAGCCGCGCCCTTCGGGGTTTCGACCGCCGTCCATCCCGCCGCCGCCGGGTCCTGCTCAAAGTCCGTCCACAGGATGATGGCATCATCGGGATGAGCTTTCGCTGCTGTCGTGGTGGGCGGTTCAAGGACGACGGGCACTGCCGCCCAGCCGGGCAAGATAGCCAACAGCATGCCGACAATAATCAATCCGAGATGAAGACGCATCAGGTGCTCCTGTTATTGAATACGGTAGATTAGACAGCGGTAAACAGCTTGAGTTGCGGAAATGGAACGTATTGAAGCCCGACGTGTCAAAAACGGGCAACGGATCGCCATGCGTGCAATGGAAGCCTGTGGAGTCATCAGTATGCGCTTGATCACCTTTATCGCCTTGCTGGTCGTCAGTATTGCTCTGCTTCGTGCGGAAAATCCCGTCGGCTGGACACCTGTCGGCACGGCACGGCATGCCTGGGAACACGGTATCGGGATAGATGGCTCCGCGTGTGTCGTGGTCAAAGACGCGCACGAAGCATTCGCCGGGTGGCTGCAGCGCTTCCCGGTGCGCGGCGATTGCGCTTATGCTCTGGCCGCGGAGGTAAAGACCGAGGGATTGGCATCCCCTGAACGCGGCCGTGGCGCGGCGATACGTCTCACGTTTTTCAACCGCTCCGGGCAGGCTCTTGGCCAGTCCGTCTTTTCCGAGTATCTCTCCGGCACGCAGCTCTGGCGCGCGCTGCGCTTGCCGGCGACGACCGTGCCGACCGGCGCGGTATATGCGGAGGTAACTCTTGGCATGACGCCAGGTCGGGGAACAGCGTGTTTCGATAACGCGCGTCTGGAGGTGAAACAGGTCGGCGGCGAAATACAATCCCTCATTGCCGCTCCCGGCATCGGGAAATGGCTCGGTGGCGATCCGCGCGCCGAGGTGCCCGCGCTGCCGCAGTTCCTGCGCCAGAACGCCTGGCGCCTGTTCAAAACGCCCAAAGCGGGCACCGACGGCGTCGGCGGCATCCGGCTGGAATACGATTCCGACCGCCTGCGCGATGTCACCGTAGCATGGGCGAACACCGGTCTTTCTTCCGCGCCGGCGCCGGTGGTGGAGGGCTTTGCTTACGAGGCGACCTGGCGCCTGCGGATTCGACGGACGGTCGAAGGCATTGACCCGCATGGCCCGTACTACCATTTCGATACAAACTCCGGCGGCGCGACGTTTCGCCCCAGTGTGTATCGCCCCGACGATCAGTGGCACGACTATACCGTGCGTTTTGAGGTGCCGCGCGGGGGAATGGACGCTCTCGCGTCGCTGGGCATCGGTTCCGGGCCGGGTAAAAGCGAGCAGCGCACGGGCCGGTCCATTACTACGCTTGACGTCGGCGGCTATACGCTGCTGCCAGTCGTTGAGATTCAACTGAAGGGCGGCGATTTTGAAGCATCCGCCGACCGTCCGGAGATCGTCATCACGCCCAAACAGGTGAAGGAACTCTTCGGCGACCGCCCGGCGCGCATGCTCATCCACTATCCGGGCGCGTCATGTCCAAGTAAAACAGGCAAAGCCGGTCCCATCTTCTGCGTGGATTTACAGGCAGACCCGCCGCAGCCATATATGGTCGTCGAGCACGCCGTGGGCGGCCTGGTCGCCGACCCGTTCCTGAGTCCCGACGGCACGCGTGTTGTCTTCGGCTCGTATCCCTACGCGACTGACGGTACGATGCCGACGCCGCCCCTCGAGCAGGGGCTGTATGTCGCCACCGTGAAGCCCCGGCAGGCCGGTAGTGCCGCTCACCGTGCTGAGCGCACGCGCATTGCCGAGAAAGGCTTTGACCCGCGTTGGTGGGCGCATCCCGCCACCGGCGACGAGTATATCCTCTACGTGGATACGGTGATGAGTACCTCCGACGATATTGCCGGAACCACGTATCTGCAGAAGCTGAAGCGGGGCACCTGCCAGCCGGAAGGCGCACCGCGCGTGCTCATCAAAGGGTATGCGTTCCGTGGGGGGCGCTCGCCGGATGGCCGCTTCATCTGCACCACACTGCCGGGATACACTCTGGCGGAACTCAAACCCCATGCTGTCGAGGATGCGCTGGCTCGGATTGTGTTCTCCGAACAGCGCGTGTGTAACGGCTCGATCTCGACCGACCCGCGCTGTCCCGACCACTTCCTCTGGATTAATCATCAGCATACGACCATCAGCATACGCGGACTGGAGGGGGATATCACTCCCAGGCCGGGCAACGCTCCCGGCTACTCGTTCGTCCAATGGTGCGAATGGGCAACCGACGGCGACTTTCTTACCGCCTCGCCGACCCATCGGAATGACGACGCGAACCCCGTGCTGCATGACGCCTGGATTTATCAGTTTTCCACCCGGCGCTGGGTACAGGTCAGTCGTCGCGCATATACCACGCACCTGTGGGTCGACGGCGCTTCTGCCACGCCTGGCACCCCCACAACGCCGGTGACAACAGCCACGACGACGCCGACACCGCCAGCAGCCGCGCCCGCCTACCTCTTCGCCTGGCGGAATGGCAACGCCTCGCTGCGCGCGCATGCGGCCGATGGCAAGCCGCTCTTCACCACCTTCGCGCATCCCACTCGCCACGGCGCCGCGCTCTTTGATCGGCATTACGCCCTGCGCCTGGACGAAGGTGCCTTCAGCGAGCCGCGCGTCGCCCAGGCACTCACCGAGGCGATTCGCGCCAGCGGGCAACTGGCATTGGTGGCGCTGATCGCCAACCAGGGTGGCACGGGACCGATCTTCTCCCTCGCGTCTGAGCGCGACAGCAACTTCGCGCTCATCGCGAAAGCAGGCAGTCTGTCGCTGCGCTGGAAACATGGCGCGCAGTTGACCGAGCTTCCGCTTGGCATTCGATTAACCGCGCAACCGCTGCATCTCGCGATCACGATTCGTGATGGCGCGCTCCGCGTCTACCAGAACGGCAAGCCAGTGCTCAACCAGCCTATCGCCTGGGATCCCGCCCGGTGGACGCCACTGCCGCTGGTGCTCGGTCAATTGCCACCGGCTCCGGGCACATGGCGCGGCACGCTGGAGGGGATTATCCTGCACCACCAAACCTTCTCTGAAGCGGTGATCGCGGCGATGGCGACCGAGAATCTGGCGGTTATCGCGCGTCGTATACAGACCGCCCCGCTGCGCGTGAAAGTCCGGCTCATTCAGCAGTCGGATATTCCTGCTCCCGCCGAGACCGTCTACCCTCGCAGTTATGCCATTGCCGCGTATGATGTGCTGGAGGTGCTGGAAGGGCGCTTTACCGGAAAAACCATCCGCATCGGTCGCTGGACGGAGATGGATAACACGCGCCTGGGTGCCGCACTTGCGAGAAAAGGTGACGTCGAAACGCTGCAAATCGAGCCGCTGGACGCACATCCGGAATTGGAAAAAGAGGAAGTGTTCGATACGCTGGAGATTGATCCGGATACGCCGGTGTATTTCGACATCGGCCCGCTGCGTTTTGCGAGGTAATCCATATCTCGCGCACTGGATGGGTCGGATACGCAGCACCATTGTCGAGCGGTGGCGTCTCTGCTATGCTACGGGCAGAGGTGCTCACCGGTGAATACCTGTCCGGAATGCCGCACGGCCCTGACGCAGGAGCGAGACGCCCGGGGGTTCGCCTGGCGCTGCCCGACATGCGGGGGACGGGCGCTGACGGTTGCCGTGTTGCGGCGGACGGTGCTGCGGGACGCGGTAAACGAAGTCTGGCTGCAGGCGCAAGCGCGCGCGGGCAAGCCGGGCCGCGCCTGTCCGAGTTGCGGGGGTCGTCTGCAGGAAGTGCGCTCCACCCTTGCCACCCCCTCCGTGCGCGTGGATGTGTGCCCCATCTGCACGCTACTCTGGTTTGACGCGGCGGAATATGAGGCATTGCCCACAGAGCCAGAAAAGACGCCCACCACCGAGCCGGAACTGCCCCCGGAAGCCCGCGAAGCTGTGGCGCTGGCGCAGGTGGAGGCGATCGGCCGGCGCTTCCGGGAGGAACAGGCGAACGAAGGCCCGCAACACTGGTATCAGTGGCTCTTCGGCCTGCTCGGGCTGCCCGTCGAAAGTCTTGCGCCGGAACAGCGAGCACTGCCCTGGGTTACCTGGGGAGTTGTGGCGGCAGTTTCCGCCATCAGCCTTTATGTGCTGTATACCGCGCCGTGGGCGATTGGCTTGTTCGGCATGATTCCCGCCGACCCCTGGCGCCACGGCGGCGCGACCTTCCTCACCGTCTTCTTCCTGCACGGCAGCATCGGGCACCTGCTGGGAAATATGTATTTCCTGTTGATGTTCGGGGATAACGCGGAGGATTACCTGGGGCGGGTGCGTTTCGCGCTGCTGCTGGCGGCGGCGACCATCGCCGGGGGGATTGCCCATATCCTCGGCGATCCGCGCGGCACCGTTCCCTGTATCGGCGCCAGCGGCGGCATCGCCGGGGTGATGGCCTGCTACGCGCTGGCGTATCCGCACGCGCGCATTTCCTTCTTTTTCCGTTTCCTTCGCTGGGTGACGCTTCCCGCCTGGGTCGCCATGCTCCTCTGGGTGGCCGTGCAGCTTCTCGGCGCCTGGCAGCAGGTTCGCGGATTCACCAATGTCTCGGCGCTCGCGCACCTTGGCGGTGCCGGCGTCGGCGTGTTGTGCTGGCTTATCTGGCGCCGGGATGACTACCGGCCATAACGCTCCGTGAGCTTACTGCGAGAATCCCACGCCGCCGACGCCTTTATGGAAGGAGCCGAAGGCATTCAGTACCAGTCCAAAGCCCACGCTTTTTGAGGCATAGTTATAGATGAGGCCGTAAGAGATACAATCGAGTTTATAAATCGCGGTGGCGGAGTAGTCGCGCGATTTCATCGTCTCCAGGTCCAGTCGGTTCGCCACGTTCAGCCACCACCGGCTACCCGTGGTGATCGGGAATTCATACTCGGTGTAGAGCTCATTGGAAATTTGCATACGATCAAAGAGGAACGGCGACGTACCGCTCTCGCCGCGGTGGAGGTAGGAAATGTTCAGATAGCGGTCTTTCTCACGCGGCGTTTCCAGCGTCACCTGCAGCACCGTGGTGCCCAGGTGCTCGTTGCGCGCATAGCTGCTGCGCAGCCCAATTTCGCCATGCAGGCGGAGGTTCCCTCCGACCTTTACGGCGGGCGACGTCAGTACAGTCCACACATTCGCACGGTTTGCGGTGACATCGGTGGGCTCTTCTTCGTACCGGCCAAACCCGCCGCCTACCCGCAGGGAATATCCTTCCAGTTCTCCCCGCAACGGCAGGCTGGGGAAGGAAATCTGCAGCGCGGGCAGGCGGTTAATGGTGAGCCGCTCCAGACTCTCATCAACCAGCCTGTTGCCGGCGACCAGCCGATTTTCGACGTCTTCTTTTACGCTGACATGCAGGGCGATGGCGCCGTCCTGGAGATCACCACCCAGCGAAAACGGCTGGGTATAAGAAGCCTGTCCGCGAATGATGCCTTCGGTACCGGCACGTGCGGTGACGCGAATTCCACGATCTTCGCCAAGTGGGACTTCATAATTCACCGCCAGGTAAGTGCCATCAATGCTGCTCACGCCGCCAGACAGCGCCGGCTGAGCGATTTCCGCGTTGCCGCTGCCCACCTTTCCACGTATGGAAGGAATGTTGACGATCCGGTGGCCGGCGATGACGAGCGCGGTGTGCCGTGCGTGGAAACGCCCGTCCCCCTGCACGACGAAATTCCGCGTGCGCAGCTCATAATGGGGATGCTCACGGGCGCAGGTCGTGAGCCGCGCGCGTTGGACCTGTTTGGTGCCCTGCGCATCCAGACTCATGCTCTGCGCGGCGAAGCGGAACGGTTCAAAGCACCCCAGCACCCGGTCCAGGTGGCCGGCTTCCGTTTCCGTGTTATACCGCAGGCTGTCGGCGGTAAAGACGCCACCCGGTCCGGCTATCACCACCTCGCCTTCCGCGGTAAGGTCATGCGCCGCCAGATTGATGCGGATGGTCTGCGCATCCAGCGAATACGGCCCCACCGTCACCCGTGCCGCTGACGCCTCCGGCTGAGTGGGGCAGGCGGGGGGCAGCGCCGGCACCGACTCTTCGGCGCGAGCAAGCATAGTGAAGAACAGCAGGCAGAACAGCAGCAGACACTGCCGCGGCGGCATCACGAGCATTCAATCCTCTCCGGGATAAGCCCCATCTCCTCTTTCGTGCCACAGTCGGTTTATACCTGCCGAACG
>JAKIYB010000109.1:0-4125 GCA_022708765.1 Armatimonadota bacterium
CGGTGAACCGGAAAGACGGCGTCGTGCGCGGCGTGGGCGCGCTCCCCAATCTGCAGCCCGTCAAGGCGCCCGCCGCGCGCGCGGCGCGCGGCAAGGCGAAGCCGCGCGGGAAGAATGCCGGCGCTCCCGCGCGCGAAGTGGTCGTCATCGGGACGCTGCTCCGCCACGCCGACAAGGACGGCGACTTCTGGGCGCTGAAAGCCGACGAGGGTGGGGAATACCTGCTCAGCGGCGACCCCCTCGACCGCCTGCTTGACGACCCGAAAGCCGCCGGCGCGCGCCTGCGCGTCACCGGCCTCCTCACCCCGCCCGCCCCCGACGATTTCGGCAAAGGCGAACTGGAGATCGTGAAGTACGAAATCCTGCGGTAAGGCCAATATAGTGCCGGATGTTAGTAGTGCGCCACGCAGCAGTGCGGCCTGTCCCCCGTAGCATTGACGAAGGGGGAGTGACGCTACAATGGTGTAGTTCCGCACCCGCTACCGCACATTCACCCCGGCCACGATGTCACCGGTGCTGTAATGCCGCAGAGATGATTGGCCTGTTGCGACTTTCGGGTTCTGCCCGTCCCTGCTCGGTGTACCCCCGTCATCCGTGCCATCCGGCCCGACGCTGTAGAGCAGATACCCCGTCTTCGTCAGCTTGTATTGCAACGGCCCGCTCTTCGCGAAGGCATCCCGCGGAATCGCCGACAGGTAATCGGGCACAAGGTTGGATAGTGCAGCGGGATAGCGTCTATGATCCAGCTTGTATGCCTGCAATGCCAGCGTCACCAGCAGCAGGGAATCCTGTGCGTCGGCGTAGGAGTGAAAGAAATAAGATCCGTATGAGATGCAAAAACACCGGCTGATTGGATTGTCAGGCAGCGCTGGCTGGAGCAGCTTATACGCGTATGGACGACGGGCATTGGCGATACGACGATCCATGTATTGCGTAACATCGGTGATGACATCGCGTTTCTTCACCCCCCATAACTGCCATTGGCGTGTGCTTGGCACAAAGTCACGGCAACCATGTTTCCGCCATCCCGGGGTGCTAAATCGGTCCATCAGGCTTGCGAGACGGTGCCACTTTTCCTCTTCCAGAATCTCGGCGTAGCGGACGCGCATGGCGTTGATACGCTCCAGTCGCCGCGCGCTGGCCCGTGTATCTCGCGCCGACAATTGGTGACAAACTGCCCACAGTGTTCTGCGCCCGAGCGCTTCGTCAGAGGAAGTTTGATTTCCGGCGAGTAATGCACATCCTCGCTGGGAACTGATCGCCATCTCCAGGCAATCTAATCCACTGCGCATCGCACCGGTCGCATCACCCCGACGCCGGCATAATTCAGCTTCAACATGCAGCGTCTCGGCTATTTGACTGAGGATGTGCTGCGGGCCAAACTCGCGGAATGAGCGGAGCGGTTCCGCCTGATAAGGGTGCTGAAATCCTTCTCGTAGTCTGGCGATGGCAGGACCGTTCGCGGTAACCGCCGCTTCGATACGCGCCATCGTCGGCACCAGGCCAGCCCAGCCTTTGGGAATGTCATCATTCAGCACATGCACCGCTCCCTGGATGACAGGCTGGTCGGTCAGCAAACTCCCTGCTTCCAGATAGTAATCCAGCGCGTTCGGCGCCGGCATCACCGGTTCGGGGATGGCGATCTCCGGCATCCTGTTGATATCGGTCCACCACCACCAGCCACCCAGCACCGCCGCGATAAACGCCGTCACCCACCACAGCAGCCCCTTCTCCCCTGTCGTCAGCGTGCGATCCGGCCGTGTCATACTCGCAGTATAACACAACTACCAGCCGCTAAACCTGACAATAGCCAATCCTTCCCGTTGACAAACAGGTGTTTCTGTGGTATATTACCACCTGTACCGTGATATAAGAAGAGCGCCTGGCAGTGTCCGCTTTAGGGTTAAAAGCGGTATCACCCCGCATTTTGAAAAAGTGCACTTTGTGTGGGGTGATACACCGGCCTTGCCGTTTGGCTCGATACGGCGCCAATCCAAATTCAATAATCGCTGAATCACCCCAAAATGCGACTTTTTGTCACGGATTTGAGGGTGACACACTGGCACCGTATCTCAACTCCGGCTTTAGCTCTCCGCCTAATCCCCTTTTTCACGGGGCGTCGCTTGGTAGGCCAGCCATTGATGGCCGGCCGGACAAAAACCATTACCCCCCGTTTTGCGAAAACGCACAAAAACAGGGGGTAACGCCGGGGGGTAACGGGGGGTAACGAAAGAGGAGACTACTCCATCTCGCGCCAGCGTTCCAGCAGGCGTTTCGCGAGGGGGACGGCGACGCGGCCGCCGGTGCCGCCGCGCTCGAGGAGGACGGCGAAGGCGATGCGGCTGGGGGATGGACCGCCGCGGTCGCGTTCGGCGAAGCCGACGAACCAGGCGTGGTCCGGCCCTCCCTGCTGCTGCGCGGTGCCCGTTTTGCCGTAGACGGTAAGGCCGGAGACGCGGGCGCCGCGCGCGGTGCCGCCGGGGTTTTCCACCACGCCGCGCATCATCTCGGCCAGTTCGCGCGCCCGCTCACGATCCAGCGGAAAGCCGATGGGGCCGGAACGCAGCGACCGCAGCGTGCGGGTGGTGCCGCCCTTGCGCACGGCGGCCACCAGATAGGGAGCCATCAGCTTACCGTCATTGGCGATGGCTGCCGTCACCATAGCCATTTGCAGCGGGGTCGCCACCACCGTGGACTGTCCGAAGCCCATGTGCGCGCGCTCGCCCTGCGGCATCGAATCATTGGGGCGGGGGGTTAGCGAACTCATCGTCATGCGCAGCGGCAGCATGCGCGGGTCGGGAAGGTAGTTCTTCTCCTCCCACCAGCGCCGGCCGAAGCCGAACGCGGCGGCGGTTTCGGAGAAATCCGCCGGCGGCATCTCCGCCGCCAACTGCGCGAAGTATTGGTTGCACGATTTCTCCAGCGCTTTCGTCATCGGCAGCCGGCCGTGGGTGGCGCCGCCGAAGTCGCGCACATTGACGCCGTACAGGCGGGCGGTGCCGCCGACGCAGGTATGCGCCGTGTCGGCGGCCTGGCCGTGCATCAGCGCGGCGGCCGCGGTGACCAGCTTCATGGTCGAGCCGGGCGGATAGAAGTCCTGGGTAGCGCGGTTGCGCAGCGGCTTGCGCGGGTCCGTGGAGGCGCGTGGGAAATCCTGCCGCAGCGTGGCGGCATTATACGTCGGCTGGGTGGCCATTGCGAGGATACCGCCAGTGGCGGGATCGAGGACGACGATGGCGCCGGTGCGCTCGCCCAGCGTGTCCCGTGCCACGCGCTGCAGGCGCAGGTCAAGCGTCAGCAGCAGATCGTTGCCGCGCGGCACCTCGTTGCGCGCCATGCGGCGCAGGTCCTGGCTGGTGAAGGTGCGGGACAGCCCGGAGAGTTCGCCGTTCCAGCGCATCTCGAGACCTTCACGTCCATATTGCTGATCAATGTAGCCCAACAGGGCGGCGGTCGCCCGGCCATCGGCGTATTCGCGTGTCAACCCGTTCGACCAGGCCAGCTTCTCGCCGGTGCGGTCGAGGATCATGCCGCGCGGCACCCGATACTCCAGGCGCGACATGCGGCGGTTTGTCGGCTTGTCAAGCAGCCAATCGCTCCTGTTGAGATGCCAATACGCCTGCCAACCGAGTAACGAAAGAAAAGCGAGCAGCACGATGTGAAAGAGGCACCCGACGCGTTTTCGGAAATGTGTATCCATACTCGCCTGTAGAGATACTCTCTTTTTTCACGCGCGTCAAGCCGTATGGCGGTCAGCGGCTGTCCAGGCTGATAACCGCGACCTGCTTGTGCCGGATGTCGCACACCCGGCATGCCTGTGCCGGATGGCGGTGCCGGCGAACGCTTGACAGCAACGGAACCACCTGCTATACTCCCCCCGTTGTAATCGGCTGCGGGGTGTATGCACCCCGCGTGACCGAGTGAACGTTGTGTAGTTGTCGGATCCATCACAGTCTAAATTCCAGTACACATGACAGCCTGCTCAGCACCACGCGCAACACCCTGATCTTTCTCTGAAAGGGGAGGTACGCGATGAGCCAGAGAGGCATGCGCCGGTTAGCGGCGCGCCATCTCACCCCCGCGCGTTCGTGGGGGTTCATTCACATCGTTGTCAGTCTCACGCTG
>JAKIYB010000109.1:4214-7395 GCA_022708765.1 Armatimonadota bacterium
ACATCACCATCCACGTAGACGGCGCCGACCATGCGGTAACGACAACCGCCGATACCGTGCAGGGCGCTCTCGCAGACGCACACGTGACCATGCGCGGATATGATCGCGTCTCACCGGTGGCGGAAGCACCGCTCACGGAAGGCATGAAGATTGTGGTGACGCGGGTCGTCTGCGAAATAATTCGCGAGCGCGTTCCGGCGCCCGTGCCCACCATTACGCGCTGGGACCGCCGCATGACGACAACGCCGGTGGTGCTGCGCGAAGGGAAAGCCGGCGTCATTGAGCGCACGCGGGTGGTATGGAAGAAAGACGGGGTCATCTCGCTGCAGTGGACGCAGAATCCCCGCGAGATCACGAAATCGGTGGCGCGGATCGTCGTGCGGGGCAACATTCCCTCGCGCGGCCCCGGCAACCGGCGCGTGCTGACAATGGTCTCCACGGCATACGATCCAGGCCCGGCAAGCTGTGGAAAATATGCCACCGGCTACACGGCCATCGGCCTGCGCGCCACGCGCGGCGTGGTGGCGGTAGATCCGAAGGTCATTCCGCTTGGTTCCCGCGTCTACGTGGAAGGCTACGGCCCCGCCATCGCCGGCGACACCGGCGGCGCCATCAAGGGCAACCGCATTGACGTGTGCTTCCCGACGCGCAGCGAAGCTCTGCGCTGGGGGCGCCGCACGGTGAAAGTGGTGGTACTGCAATAGTACCGCCGTCTTCAACAACACACCAAACGCAAGCGGGCCGGGATTGCTCCCGGCCCGCGCCTATTGGTATCTACGGGGAAGCGTTACTCTCGCGACATGTTTCGCAGCAACAGCAGCCGCACGAGCATAATGACGGCGCTGGCTGTAGCCGCCACGTATGTGAGCGCCGCGGCGTTGAGTACGGCACGGGCACCGGGCAATTCATCTTCGCTGAGGTAGCCGCCGTTTTCCAGCACGCGCAATGCACGGGCGCTGGCGTTGAACTCAACCGGCAATGTGATGACGGTGAAGGCCACAACGCCGATATAGAGCAGGATGGCGATGTTCAAAGCCGCCGGGAAGAAGCCGAAGATCATTCCACCGATGACGATAGGAAACGCGAGGCTGCTGCCAATACTCGCCACCGGCGCCACCAGGCTGCGCAACGCGAGAAATGGATATGCCCCAGCATGCTGCAGGGCGTGACCGGCCTCATGTGCCGCCACCGCCACGGCGGCGACGCTGTCAGCACCGTAGACGGCATCAGAAAGGCGCAGCACGCGCGCGCGGGGATCGTAGTGGTCGGATAACGTGCCTGGCGTATACTCCACACGCACGCCGGCAGTATTCACGGCGTTGGCGGACGCGGCATCCAGTCCAGCCGATGCGCCATATCCACGCAGGATCGCCTGCGCCACCTCCGCGCCCGTCTGTCCGCCTCGTGTGCGTACACGCGCATATTTTTTAAAGGTCGCTCCCACCTTCCATTGTGCGTACAGTGACAACAGGATGGCGGGAATCAATAGTAGGAATGTCGGGTCGCCAAGCCACAACATCGGTCATCTCCTCCAAAGTTCATCTCTTTGCATGAATATACCCATTGACAGCCAGTTTGTAACCGTTAGCGATAGGCTGCAACAAGAAAAAGCGCCCTCCTCGAAGTTCGAAGAGGGCGCTGGGACGTGGATACTCACGGATGCTCAGGCGGCGATGCCAACCAGCACCTTCGCCAGGTCCACCGCGCTGGCGGCATCCGGGGCATAGCCATCGGCGCCGATTTCGTCGGAGAACTTCTGGGTGACCGGCGCGCCGCCGATCATCACTTTCACGTTGTCGCGCACGCCGGCGGCTTGCAGCGCGTCAATGGTCTGCTTCATGCCGGGCATGGTGGTGGTGAGCAGGGCGGACAGGGCAATCACCGTCGCGCCGGTTTCTTTTACGGAGTCAATAAACTTCTCGGGAGCGACGTCCACGCCAAGGTCAACAACTTCGAACCCGTTCCCCTGCAGCATCATCGCCACCAGGTTCTTGCCGATGTCATGGAGGTCGCCCTTGACGGTGCCGATGATGACTTTGCCCACCGGCTTCACGCCAGACTCCTCAAGAAGCGGCTTCAGGATGTCCATGCACGCGTGCATCGCACGAGCCGCGATGAGCACTTCCGGCACGTAGAACTCGTTCTTTTTGAACCGTTCGCCTACAACAGCCATCCCGGCGATCAGCCCGTCGGAGATAATGGCCTCCGGACCGACACCTTCGTCCAGTGCCTCACGGGTCAACTCGACGGCAGGGCCCTTTTTCCCCTTGATGATGTTGTCGGCGAGAGCCTGCAGATCAACAGCCATAGTATCGTCTCCTCCGCATGTCAGAATCATGCTTAATTGTTCCCGGGTGCGCATGCCCAGGCAAACTTTCAGTAGGATAGCAATTTACCACAGCGTTGGCAACACTTTCCGAACGAAATTCGAAAAAAATTCAAAAACGGTGCCACGCACTCCGGGAATATTACTCGAAACGTTCACCGGCTCGGGGACGCGCGCCACGCAAGAACTCTTCGCCGGACATGGCGCGTTTACCAGCGGGCTGCAGTTGATGAACTACCAGCACTCCGCTGCCCGTGGCCACACGCAGCGTTCCTTCCATTGCTAGCAGCGTACCGGCTATGGTATCCGTCGTCTCGGCGGTGGGCTCGGCCCTCAGCAACTTCAACGGCTGTCCACGAAAGGCCGTTGTCGCCGATGGCGTGGGCGCCAGCGCGCGGATCTGCCGCCAGATGGCATCGGCGGACTGCGTCCAGACTATCGCGCGTTCTTCCTTGCGAAGAATAGGCGCGAAGGTGACCAATGACGCATCTTGCACTATATGGGGCGCGTTGCCGGCAGCAATGACGGGTAGCCAGCGCAGCAGCAAGTCGGCTGCCAGGTCAGCCAAGCGAGCTGTCAGTGTGCCGCCGGTGTCTTCCGGCGCAATAGGTGTTTCGGCGCAGGCGATGACATCGCCTGCATCCATCTCGCGCACCATCCACATCAGGCAGACGCCCGTCGTCGTCTCGCCATTCCACAGGGCGCGTTGTATGGGTGACGCGCCACGATATTTGGGAAGCAGAGAACCGTGCAGGTTGACCGCTCCCAACGGCGGTAGTAAACGCAACGGGTCGGGGAGGAATTGACCATACGCGGCGACGACATTGAGCTCTGGCGTCAACGCGCGAGCCGCCT
>JAKIYB010000109.1:7430-10651 GCA_022708765.1 Armatimonadota bacterium
GCACCGGCAGCCCGACTTCCATCGCCACCGTTTTCACCGGTGGCGAAGTTAGTTGACCACCTCGACCGGCGGGCCGGTCGGGCTGAGTTACGACGCCGACGACGGGATAGCGATGCTCGATGAGCGCCGTCAGCGCTGGAATGGCAAAGGTGCTGGTGCCGAAATACAGAATGCGCATGCTCGCCTCCACGAAAGAGCCCGTCCATTACCTTTCGTGGTAGGGACGGGCGGTCCTGCTGTCTTTCCGCGCATTTGTCAAGCAGAGATTACGCGCGCAGTGCCATCTCCTGCTCAAAGAAGCGGTAAGCCTCGTGGCGCGTGGTGGGTCGTTCAATCAGTTCGCCTTCAGCATCGGTCTCGCCGGTGACCCAGCGGAAGGTATCGAGATCCGCGCGTTCCGTGAAGACGATGCCGTCCAGATGATCTAATTCATGCTGCATCGCTCGCGCCCAGAGGCCTTCGCCGGAGAGCGTTACCTTTTTCCCGCGCGCGTTCAAGCCCTGCACGGTTACGCGCATCGCGCGGGTCACGTCGGCGTGCAGATTCGGCAGACTCAAGCAACCCTCTATGCCAGTCTGGCTGCCTTCGCTGGCAACGATCCGCGGATTAATGAGCGGGACGAAGCGGTCATCGGTATCTACAACGATGATGCGCAATGAAACGCCGACCTGCGGCGCCGCCAGGCCCACGCCATGCGAGGCATACATGGTATCACGCATTTTCTCCAGGAACGCGGCGAGTTCCGGGGTCACGCGCTCGACGGGAGCGGCGCGCTTCAGCAGCACGGGGTGCGGATAATAGAGAACCTGCAATGGACTGATCATCGTCACGCTATACTCCTACCGTGTAATACGGCATCACTACTCTTCCCGAACCTCCCCCGGAAGCGTTCGCGGGGACACTACCAATACGATACTATATATCGCACACATCCACAAAGCATTTACCCCGCCGCGCCGCAGAGCAAACGAGGCGGCGTCCCCGAGCGCTTGTCCGGCTGCGAGCGCCAACGAGATGGCGGCCAGCATGGAAGCGACGAACGCGGCAAGTCCCGCGACCAGCAGATTACGTGGGGCGACCCAGCGGGGAAGTTGGCTGGCGCCCAAACTGGCACTCAGGTAGAGTAGCGCCATCAGTGCCAGCGACTGCCCGTTGACGGCGCAGGCGAGTATCGCGGCGCCGCCCGCAACCAGCAAGCCGACTACCGACCCGCCGGCCAAGCCGGCCGCAAGGGGGATGAGAAAGAGCGGACCGGGCGTTCCGCCGCCCAGCGCGCCCTCCACGCCAGCGGCCAACCATAACGCCGCGCCCCATGCCAACCCTATCTGCCATCGCATCGCGGCATCATGCTACCAGAAGCCCGCCGGTTTGCCAACTCACTCCCACGGGGCGCGCGGCAGTTCCCGAGGCGGATCGGTGGGCTGTTGCGGCGTTTTTAATTGTGTTTGCGCCTTATACCATTCTTCTACTTCATCCGTCGGCGGTGGTAACTCGTCAGGTGGGCGCTGGGAAGGCAGCAACTCCTCGAAGATATCCTCCACCTCGCGCAAGCGGCGGACATGCTGCCAGCGCTGCAGGTAGACATAGAGCAGAAAGAGTTGCAGGATCACCTGCAGCGCGATGGCGTGCAGCATCGCCTCTACCGGCTCATACTGAAACGCAAGCAGGCTGGAGCTGGCAATGATAAGACTGCCAATGACCATGCCGACGATGTCCGGCGTCGTGTAGAGCGGAAAACGTTGCAACCTGCGCATGACCAGGCGGATATAGTCGAGTGCGCGAAAGCGATCCTTCTCCGCCAGGTCAGGCAGCAGGCTTAGCCATTCCGACTGTGCGATTTCACCGCAATAGATATTGGCGGTGCTTACTACCGCCAGATTCCAGCGCGTGCGCGCGTCGTCGGGGTCGCGAAAGAGTTCAACCTGATAGGCATACGCGGGGGAGGAGGCGCGCGGGCCGAGGATGATGACCAGCACGAGCATGAGGGCGGGTAGAACCGAGATAAGGATGAGTGTCATCGGCTGGGATAGTGTACCGAGCGTCCAGCCGCGCACGTTGATGGCATACAGGCTGCCCAGGCCAATGAGAAAAATGACGGTCGTCATCACCAGGAACGGCATGAACGGTATGGGCGATGCCCAGAGCGACTCATTCACACGCGCATGCCGGATGCGGTCAGCGTAGAGCGGCATCGTCGGCGGGTAGTTGATCCCAGAGTTGACGGCCATGAGCAAGCATCCTCTCAAGCAATTCTATATATTATACGCTATTTGCAGCGGACTGCGAACAGGCACGTGCGAGAAGATGGCCAGAAAACGTGCGGCTGAAAATAAATTGACGCATTTCACAAAAAACCTGCAAACACCCCTTGACGCTGCCATGGCTTTTGGATATTATTCTCCTCGCGCCAGGATGAGGCGCCGCGCACTCCGGTCACCCACTGGCCTGCCAGTTAAGAAATATGGCGAAAAGGCTTGACAGGATAAAGCGGAATACGCGATAATTAAAACCCTGCGCGGGGTAACCCGGCAGGCCCAATAGGCACCTTGACAACTGAACAGTGTTTAGTGATGCGTTGTAACTCGAGCTTGGGGGCTTGTTTGTCAAGTCGCGCGAGCGTCTCTTGGGAGGCGCTGGCGTATCCCTTTCCATTTTGGTGGAGAGTTTGATCCTGGCTCAGGACGAACGCTGGCGGCGTGCTTAAAACATGCAAGTCGAACGGTGACGTCCCGATTTATCGGGACCGAGCAGTGGCGCACGGGTGCGTAACACGTGAACAACCTGCCGCGCGGTGGGGGATACCGCCTCGAAAGGGGCGTTAATACCGCATAGGCCGGTCCGGGGCCTCCCGGACCGGGGAAAGCCGCAAGGCGCCGGGTGAGGGGTTCGCGGCCTATCAGCTAGTTGGTGCGGTAACGGCGCACCAAGGCGACGACGGGTCGCCGGCCTGAGAGGGTGGCCGGCCACACTGGGACTGAGACACGGCCCAGACTCCTACGGGGGGCAGCAGTTGGGAATCTTGCGCAATGGGCGAAAGCCTGACGCAGCGACGCCGCGTGAAGGATGACGGCCTTCGGGTTGTAAACTTCTTTTCTCGGGGACGACTCTCGACGGTACCCGAGGAATCAGCCCCGGCTAACTCCGTGCCAGCAGCCGCGGTAAGACGGAGGGGGCGAGCGTTGTCCGGAATTACTGGGCGTAAAGGGCGCGTAGGCGGTCGC
>JAKIYB010000010.1 GCA_022708765.1 Armatimonadota bacterium
AGTTTTGCACAAAACGGCGAATGGGAGAAAAAAGGAAGTGTCCCGTCCGCGGGAAAGGAGGAAATGATGCCGCGAACCTTTGATGTCGTCACGCCCGAGCACGTCGCGATTCGCTATGAGTTGGCCGGCTTCGGCTCGCGCGCGGTGGCCGCGCTGATAGATTCGACGCTGCAGATACTCATTTACCTGGTGGTGGCGGGCATCTTGCAGACGCTGATGGCGTTGAACGTGATGCCGCAGTTCGAGGAGTGGAGCACCTCCGTGCTTGTGGGCGTCGGCATCATCGCCTATTTCCTCATCTTCTGGGGATACTACATCCTCTTCGAGAGTCTCTGGAACGGCGAGACGCCCGGCAAGCGCTGGATGCGGCTGCGCGTCATCAAAGACGGCGGCTATCCGGTGGATTTCCGCGCCGTGCTCATCCGCAACCTGCTCCGCCCCGCCGACACGCTGCCGACGCTGCTGGTGCTGCCTTCCTACGGGCTGGCGTTCATCACGACGCTGTGCAATCCACAATATAAGCGGCTGGGTGACCTGGCCGCCGGCACGATGGTGGTGCGCCACGGGCAGGAGGAGGAGGACGTGACGCTGCCCGGTCTGGGCGAGACGAAGGTCTATCGCCTGCTGGACACCGGCATGCTGGGACAGATCGCGCGCATGGACCGCGAGGAATACCGCATGGTGAAACTCTTCCTCGACCGCCGCCGCGAGTTGCCGCCCGTGCAGCGCGCGGAATTCGCCCGCCGTCTGGCCGAACCGCTCATCGAGAAGTTCCATTACAATGTGCCGGAACTGGGCATGGACTACGAACGCTGGCTAGACGAGCTGGAACTGGCCTACCGCAGCCGCGCGCTGGGCATCTTCTCGCAGGCAGCCGTGCCGGCGCCGGCCCCGGCGGCCCCGACGAAGCCCGCTCCGGTCATCGAAACGACCGAGCCGCCCGCGCCATCGGATGGGCGAAAGTGGTAAACACCTTTCCATCCGCACCCCCTCCCCCAGTGAAGGGAGGGGGTGCGAGTGGAAAGAGAATCCCGACTTCGGTTTTCAACTCCGCTTCTCCCCCTCCCCGTTTAGGAGAGGGGGAGAGAGGTGAACCCGGTGATGGATAACGGTATGCTGAACACTACCCCCCTGCTGGTCGTCGTCGGACCCACGGGCTCAGGGAAGACGGATACGGCGGTGTTGACGGCGCTGGCCGTCGGCGGCGAAGTGATTACCGCCGACTCCATGCAGGTGTATCGCGGCATGGACATCGGCACGGCGAAGCCGACGGCCGAGGAACGGCGCGGGGTGCCGCACCACCTCATTGACGTGGCGAATCCCGACGAGGATTACTCGGTGGCACGCTATGTGGCGGAAGCGGATGCCGTCATCGCCGGCCTGCGGGCGCGGGGGAAGGCGCCCATCGTCGCCGGCGGCACGGGCTTTTACATCAACGCGCTGGTGGACCGTTGGGAGTTTCCGCCGCGGCCCGCCGACCACGACTATCGGCGATTGCTGGCCGCGCAGGCCGCCGCCGAAGGCGCGGCGGGGCTGCACAAACAGCTTCAACAGGTGGACCCCGCCACCGCCGAGCGCCTGCACCCCAACGATGTGAAGCGCATCATCCGCGCGCTGGAGGTGCATCACCTCACCGGCAAACCCCTCTCCGACTTCGAGTATCGGCCGGGCGCGGGCGAGCAGCGCGGGCCGTACCGCCCCCTCTTCTTCGGGTTGACCATGCCGCGCGACACGCTCTATGAACGGCTGGAACAGCGCGTCCACGCCCAACTGGAAGCCGGCCTGCTGGAGGAAGTGCGGCGGTTGTATGAAGCGGGGTATGGGCCGGAACTGCCGGCGATGAAAGGCATCACCTACCGCCAGCTCTTCGGTTATCTGCGCGGCGACTACGATTTCCAGACGGCCATTGACCTGATGGTGCGCGACAACCGCCGCTACGCCAAGCGCCAGTATACCTGGTTCAAAGCCGACCCGCGCATCACCTGGCTGGACATCTTCGAGATTGGCGGCACAACGGGCGCGGCGGCGGTCATTACCGAGCGCTGGCGGGCGTTTGTGTAACCATTATCAAGAAATCCTTGCTTGTGACCGAAGTAAATGCCACAGGCCTTTTCCCCCGCTCCCCGAAGCAATCGGGAAGCGGAGGGCAGGGAGTGAGGGCGGAACTGTCGAAGTAAGTGTCAGTACCCTCGGGGAGGTGTAAAAATGCCAGTCCTGTCGTTGTCCGCTCGCGAACGAATGCTGCGCGTGATGCGCGGGGAGCCGCTGGATCGCGTGCCGATCCGGTTGTGGGGGATTGACCGCCCGGGGCCGGCGCCGCGGCTGGAGTGGCAGCCGCTGCATGACCTGGCGGAACGCTACCAACTGGACATGCTGCCCAGTTGGTGGGATCCGCACGCGCGCCAGAACGTGGAAATCGTCACCGAGGAGCGCGACGCCGCCGATCCGGAGTGGTACGAGCAGCTTACTACCTACAAGACGCCGGCCGGCGATATCACCCGCGTCTACGTGCTCAGCCGCCTGGATAAACCGGGCTATATCAAAAAGCACCTCATCGAGACGGTGGAGGATGCCCGGCGCTGGTTGTCCATCCCGGAGCCGGATTTGCCGAATCCGGCGGGCTTTCAGCCGTTTCTGGATGCGCTGGGCGATCGCGCGCTGGGCATGTGCGGCCTGTCTGAGGCGATGTATACCGTCAACGATGCCACCGGCAGCGAACTGTGGGGCTACTGGCTGTATGACGAGCGCGAGCTGCTGCACGAGATGGTGGCGAAGGCGCACGCGCATGACATGAAGGTGATACAGCACCTGCTGGCGCACGGCGTCGGTCCGGTGTTCGGCTGGGTAGGGCCGGAGCTCTGTATTCCGCCGCTGGCCTCGCCGGCGGACTTCACGGATTTCTGCACCCGCTACGACAAGCCGCTCATTGACGAGATTCATAACGCCGGCGGGCTGGTATGGGTGCATTGCCACGGTGACATGCACCCGGTGCTGGAACTCTTCGTGGAGATGGGGGTGGATTGTCTGAACCCCATCGAGCCGCCGCCCATTGGCCACCTTACACTGGCGGACGCCAAGCGCCGCGTTGCCGGGCGCATGACGCTGGAGGGCGGCATCGAAGTGGGCGATTTCGAGTTGTGCACCGCGGCGGAAATCGCGGAGACCACCACCCGTCTCATAGAGCAGGGCAAGCCCGGCGGCCGCTTCATCCTTTGCCCCAGTTCCAGCCACACCCATTGGCCGGACATGGCCCCGCACATCGCGGAGAACTACCGCGTCTTCGTCGAAACGGCGGTGGCGCTGGCGGAGTATTGAGATGAGCACAACCGCAGATCAACTGCGCGAATACCTGGTCGGCCTGCCGGTGGTAAGCGTCCATGAGCACCACCGTGAAGATGACGCTTACCGCGACCTGACATTGGAGGGGCTGTTTCTGCGCTCATATGTGGGCTGGGCCTATCCCGGCCACCAGCACATCGCCGACCGGGAAGGCTTCCTCGATCACGTGCGCTTTAACTCCTATTTCGTGTGGCTGCAAAAAGGGCTCCAGCATGTCTACGGATGCCCGACCATCACGCCACAAAACTGGGATGCCGTGTCCGAGCAGATTACCACCGCGCACAACGCGTCACCCACCTGGCATATTGACCTGATGCCGCGGTATGGTCTGTACCGCCGGGCGATACAGGATTCCTTCTGGAATGTTGGTTCGGATGTCGGCCATCCGCAATTCTTCTCGCCCACCTTCCGCATCAACGCCTTCGTGATGTGCCACCACCCGGGCATGGCCGATCACAACGGCACCAGCCTGGCGCGCTTCGACCTGCCGTGGAGTTCATTCACCGAATTCCTGCATGCGATGAAGGCGATCATTCAGCGGGCGCGGGCGGAGGGCGCGGTGGCGCTGAAGTCGGCGCTGGCCTACGACCGCGATCTCGCCTTCGGACCGGCGAAATACGATGATGCCGCGCGCGCCTTTGGCAAGCGGCCCGATGAGGTGGATACCGCGACTCAGCGGGCGTATCAGAACTTCATGTTTCACACCTGCTGCGAGATTGCCGCGGAACTGAAACTGCCGTTCCAGAACCACACCGGGCTGGGCCTCATCGGCGGCTCCAACCCGATGAACCTGGAACCGGCCATCCGCCGCCATGCGGAGACGACCTTCGTGCTCTTCCACGGCGGCTATCCCTGGGTACACGAAATCGCCGGACTGGCGCATAACTACCCGAACGTGCTGCCCGACCTGACCTGGCTGCCGCTCATTTCGCCCACCGCCGCCGTAGGGGCGATTCACGAATGGGTGGAAACGGCGCAGACCGCTCGCGGCATCTGCTGGGGCGGCGACGCCTTCAGCGGCGAGGAGAGCGTCGGCGCCGCCCTCGCGCTGAAACACGTGCTGGCGACGGCGCTGGCGCGGAAGGTGGATGAGGGCTACTTCGGCATGGAGGACGCGGAAACGCTCGCGCGCATGATCTGCTCCGAGAATGCGGAGCGGGTGTATGGACTTGCCTCTCCCCGGTGACGGGAGGGGGGACATCATTACGACTTGCTGACTGGAGCATTAATATCCCGCTCAATCTCCCTCGCATCGTAGGGGAGGAAAGCGGGGGAGAGGTGGAGGCCAACCATGACCGCGCCCATCGTCAATAATATCCTCGAACTCATCGGTAACACGCCGATGGTGCGCCTGAACGCGCTGTGCCCGCCGGCCACGCACGCGGAGGTGCTGGCGAAGTTGGAACTGCTCAACCCCGGCGGCAGCGTGAAGGATCGTATCGCGCTGACGATGATCGAAGACGCGGAGGCGCGAGGTCTGCTCGCGCCCGGTGGCACGGTGGTGGAAAGCACCAGCGGTAACACCGGCATCGGGCTGGCAATGGTCTGCGCGGTACGCGGTTACCGCTGTATCATCGTCATGCCCGACAATGCCTCCTCCGAGCGCCGCGTGCTGCTGGAGCTCTTCGGCGCCGAAGTGCTGCTCACCCCGGCGAACGAAGGCATGATGGGTGCGAAGACCGCCGCCGCGCGCATCTGCGAGACGACGCCGAACTGCATCCTCACCGAGCAGTTCTCCAATATCAGCAATCCGGAGGCGCACCGCCGCGCCACTGCACGCGAAATCCTCGCGCAAACGGAAGGCCGGCTGGATGCCGTGGTGCTTACCGTCGGCACCGGCGGCACGCTCACCGGCATCGGCGAGGTGCTCAAGCAGGAGGTTCCGGCGTGCCGGATCGTCGCCGTGGAGCCAGCCGTCTCGGCGGTGCTCTCCGGCGGCGCGCCGGGACTCACCCGCATCCTCGGCATCGGCGCCGGTTTCGTGCCGGAGGTGCTCGATACATCGCTGATTGACCGCGTCGTCACCGTCACCGACGAGGACGCCTGGGCGATGACGAGACGCCTCATGCGCGAAGAGGGCATCAACGCCGGCATCTCCTCCGGCGCCGCCGCCTGGGCCACCGAGCAAATCGCCCGCGACCTCGGCCCCGGCAAGCGCGTGGTAACGCTGCTGCCGGATACCGGAAACCGGTATTTGAGTATGGTGGCGTTTTTTGAACGCTGAAGAGGGACTCACCTCTCCCCGCAACCCCCTCCCCTAAGCGGGGAGGGGGAGACAGAGACGGAAATTTGAAGCTGGTATTGTCAATCTGACCATTCCCCTTCCCATTTAGGGGAGGGGTTAGGGGAGAGGTGAATGCCGGCAACGAGTAGAAAAAATAACGATATCAGGAGCATAACCCATGCCAGAAACATTACCTTATCTCGACCCTGCGCTGCCGACAGCCGACCGCGTCGCCGATCTCATCGGCCGCATGACGCTGGAAGAGAAGGCCTCCCAGATGTTGAACGTCGCGCCGGCGGTCGAGCGGCTGGGCATTCCGGCGTATGACTGGTGGAACGAGTGCCTGCATGGCGTGGGGCGGGCGGGCATGGCCACCGTCTTCCCGCAGGCCATCGGGTTGGCGGCGACCTTTGACGACGACCTGCTGCACCGGGTGGGATCGGCCATCTCCGACGAGGCGCGGGCGAAGCACCACGACGCCCTGCGACGCGGCCTGCGCGCCCGTTACTTTGGACTCACCTTCTGGAGCCCGAACATCAACATCTTCCGCGATCCGCGCTGGGGGCGGGGGCACGAAACGTATGGCGAAGATCCCTTCCTCACCGGGCGCATGGGCATCGCCTTCATCAAGGGACTGCAGGGCGACGATCCGAAGTATCTCAAGGTGTCCGCCTGCTCGAAGCACTACGCGGTGCACAGCGGGCCGGAGGGCGCCCGCCATACCTTCGACGCCCGCCCACCCGCGCGCGACCTCACCGACACCTACCTGCCCGCCTTCAAGGTGACGGTGCAGGAGGGCCAGGTGGAGTCCATCATGGGCGCCTACAACCGCGTGAACGGCGAAGCCTGCTGCGCCAGCCCGACACTGCTGCAACACTATCTGCGCGATGAATGGGGATTCCAGGGGCATGTGGTCTCCGACTGCGGCGCGGTAGAGGATATTTACGAGCGCCATAAAGTCTTCCGCATTAAGGAACAGGCCATCGCCGAAGCGGTGAAGGCCGGCTGCGACCTCTGTTGCGGCAGCGCCTACGACGCGCTGGTGAAGTCGGTGGAGCAGGGCTACCTCACCGAGGCGGACATTGACCGCGCGCTGACGCGCCTTTTCACCACTCGTTTCAAACTCGGCATGTTCGACCCGCCGGCGATGGTGCCCTATGCGTCCACCCCCCTGTCGGTGGTGAGTTGCCCCGCGCATCGCGAACTGGCGCTGCAGGCGGCGCGGGAGTCCATCGTGCTGTTGAAAAACGACGGCATCCTGCCGTTGAGGCCGGTGGGAAAATTCATCGCCGTCATTGGGCCGAACGCCAACGCGCCCGACGTGATGATGGGGAACTACAACGGCAATCCGAGCTACACGGTGACGCCACTGCAAGGCATTATTGACCGCGCCTTCCCCGGCGCCAACGTGCTCTACTCCGCCGGCTGCGACATCAACGGACCGGAAGACGCCATCATCTGGGAAGCGCACGAGATCGCCGAGATAGCGGATGTGCTGGTGGTGGTACTGGGCCTGTCGCCGATGCTGGAGGGCGAAGAGGGCGCCGGCCAGGCCGACCGCCCGTCGCTCGATCTACCCCCCGCCCAGCAGTCGCTGCTGGATATGCTGGCGAAATTCAACAAGCCCATGGTGGTGGTGCTGCTGAACGGCAGCGCGCTGGCGGTAAACTGGGCGCAAGATCACGCCGCCGCCATCGTGGAAGCCTGGTACCCCGGCGAAGCGGGCGGCATCGCCATCGCCGAGGTGCTCTTCGGCGACTACAACCCCGGCGGCCGCCTGCCCGTCACCTTCTACAAATCCATCGAGCAGGTGCCGGACTACGAGAACTACGACATGACCGGCCGCACCTACCGCTATTTCACCGAGGAGCCGCTCTACCCGTTCGGCTACGGCCTCAGCTACACAACGTTTGCATACGGCAACCTCGCCATCAGCGCGCCGAGTATCGCCGCCGGAGAAACCGTCACCGTCAGCGCCGAGGTGCGCAACACCGGCACACTGGCCGGCGATGAAGTGGTGCAGCTCTACGTCAGCGCGGAACAGCCGTCGGTGCCCGCGCCTATCCGCAATTTGAAAGGTTTCCAGCGGATGCACCTCGCCCCCGGCGAAGCGCGCACGGTCACCTTTACCGTGCCGGCGGAGGCGTTCATGTACGCCAACCCGGCCGGCGACTCTATCCTCGATCCCGGCGCGTTCCGCGTCATCCTCGCCGGCGGCCAACCGGGCTCCGTGCCGGAAGGGCAGATGGCGGAGGGAATGATCGAGGTGAAGTAGACAGTAATCGTCGGCGGGAACCCTGTTGTAGGGTTCCCCACTGTTCGCACATATAGCATGGTACGGAAGCCGACCACAGCCGCGCTCCGGTGCGGATATCTCCTCCGCTTGGCGCGACTGTGGTCGGCTTTCAAACCGTGCTGTTTGTGGTTACCTGAGTCCGAAACGCCCCTCACATCACATCCGCCGGATGCCGCGCGTCCCCTACTTCCGCTTGCAGGCGGTGCATTTCGTCTGTTAACTCGCGCACGACGCCGGCGTAGGCGGGGTCGGCGTAGACGTTGCGCATTTCAGCGGGGTCTTCCCGCAGGTCGAAGAGCTCCCACTCCATCTCGTAGGGGGTGTCAATGGCGCCGGGCTGGCCGAGGGCGTCGTTGTAGTAGCAGATGAGTTTGTAGCCGTGGGTGCGGATGCCGTAGTGGGCGTAGACGTTGTGGTGCGCGCGGTGCATCCAATAGCGGTAGTACATCGCCTCGCGCCAGTCCGGCGGGGTGTGCCCCTGCAGCAGCGGCCGCAGGCTGCGCCCCTGGAAGGTGTCGGGGATGGGCACGCCGGCGAGGTCGAGGAAGAGCGGGGCGAAGTCCACGTTCAGCGCCATGTCGCGGTTCACCGTGCCAGGCTGAATCTCGCGTGGGTAGCGCGCGATGAACGGCATGCGCAGCGACTCCTCGTACATGAAGCGCTTGTCGTACCAGCCGTGGTCGCCCAGGAAGAAGCCCTGGTCGGAGGTGTAGATGACCAGCGTGTTCTCCGCCAGCCCCTCGGCATCCAGATAGTCGAGCACGCGGCCTACGTTGTCGTCAATGCTCGCTACCACGCGCAGGTAATCCTTCATGTAGCGCTGGTAGGCCCACGCGCGCAGTTCGTCCTCCGGCAGGTCAACCGGGATTTCGCATTTCAGGTCGGTGGGCGACATGTGCACGCCTACCCGCATCTCCGCCGCCGCCGCCGCGCGCGAACGGTTGCGGTAATCGTCCTGCAGCGTCGCCGGCTCCGGCAGGTCGCCGTCTAAAAACATGCCGGCGTGCGCTTCGTCGCTGTACCAGGGGCGGTGCGGCGCCTTGTGGTGGTACAGCAGACAGAAGGGCTGTTCGTGGTCGCGCGCTTCCAGCCAGTCCAGGCACATGTCGGTGATGATATCCGTCACATAGCCCTTCACCGTGCGCATCGTGCCGCCGTCCGGCCCGTTGAAGATGAACTGCGGGTTGTGGTAAAAGCCCTGGCCGGGCAGCACCGCCCAGTCGTCGAAGCCGGTGGGGCAATGCGCCGCCCCCTCGCCCAGGTGCCACTTGCCGAAGACCGCCGTGCGGTATCCCGCCCCCTGCAGCAGCTTGGGGAAGGTCAGCAGCCGGTTGTCCATCGGCGTATCCAGCGTCGTCGCCCCGTTGATGTGGTTGTACGTCCCGCTCAGGATCGTCGCCCGGCTTGGCGTGCAGATGGAGTTCGTGCAGAAACAGTTGTCAAAGCGCACCCCCTCGTCCGCAATGCGGTCCAGGTTCGGCGTGTGGTTCACCCGGCTCCCATAACAACTCATTGCATGCGCGGCATGGTCGTCGGACATGATAAACAGAATATTCGGTCGCTCCGCCACGGGAAGGCATCCTTTCGCGAGAAGGTGATAGAGTAGAGGTTCGGAGCAGAGAGGGCTCTTCCTTCTTGCGGTAGGTGTCAACTATCAGATAGGGTAACCACAAACAGCGCGGTTTGGGTTACTGTCACTGAAGCCGATACGCCTTCCCCTTCTCCGTCCCAAATGTCACCCACCCGTGCTCACCAACACTAGTTTGCACCGCCTGCCCATCACAGCTTACCGAATAGCCACCGGCGAGGGTGCAGGGTTCGCCGAGGTCGCTGGTGATGACCGCTTCCGCCAGCCTGCCGTGCTTCCAGATGATGTCCACCGCGAAGCCGCCGCGGGCGCGGAGGCCGGTAACGTGGCCGTCGGGCCACTGCGGGGGGAGGGCGGGGAGGAGACGGAGGGCGCCGCCGTGGCTCTGCAGCAGCAGTTCGGCGATGCCGGCGGCGCCGCCAAAATTGCCGTCAATCTGGAAGATCTCCGGCGGGTGCAGGTCGAGCAGCGTGATGGTGGCGAAGTCGGTGATGAGGTGCATCAGGTGCTCATAGGCCAGCGCCCCCTCGCCAAACCGCGCCCACAGGCACGCCACCCACGAGCGGCTCCAGCCGGTATGCCCGCCGCCGGAAGCAAGCCGGCGCTCCAGCGAGACGCGCGCCGCCTGGTAAAACTCCGGCCGCGTCTCCGGCGTCATTAACTCGCCGGGGAAGACACCGAGCAGATGGGACAGGTGCCGGTGGCCCGGTTCGTCCTCCTCAAAGTCCTCCAGCCACTCCTGCAGTTGCCCGAAGCGGCCGATCTGGAACGGCGGCAGGTCGCGCAGGATGCCTTCCCAGGTCGGGCGCAGTTCCGCGTCCGCGCCCAGCAGCGTGCTCGCGGCGAGGCAGCGCTCCAGCACCTCGCGGATGAGCAGCAGATCCATGGTGGACGCCACGCAGAGGCTTACCGGGTGTGCGCCGCCGACAAAGGTGTTCTCCGGCGATTGCGAAGGTACGGTGACCAGCCGGCCGTGTTCGTCTCGGACAAGGAAGTCCTCGTAAAACGCCGCGCAGAGCTTGAGGAAGGGGTAGGCGTGCTCGCGCAGGAATGCTTCGTCCTTCGTATATTCGTATCGCCACCAGAAATGCTCGGCCAGCCACGCCGCGCCCACCGTCCACACGTCCCAGCCCGGCGATTCCGGCGTAGGCCGCGCCCACACGTCCGTCTGAATGCCGATGAAGACGCCGCGGGCGGCAAACAGCCGCCGCGCGATCTCCTTCCCGTTCGGCACCAGCCGTTCGACGAAGCTGATGAGCGGCCCGATGCACTCCGGCAGGTTCACCGTTTCCGCCGGCCAGTAGTTCATCTGCAGGTTCACGTCGGCGTGGAAATCGCTGTCCCACGGCGGCCGCAATTCCTCGTTCCACAGTCCCTGCAGGTTCGCCGGCTGCTCGCAGTTGCGCGACGTCGCCATCAACAGGTAGCGCCCGTACTGGAAGTAAAGCGCCGCCAGCCCTTCGTCGTCCCCACCCGCCCGCGCGCGCGCCAGCCGCTTGTCCATCGGCAGCGCTTCCGCTTCCGCGTTGCGCGGCACTTCGAGGGAAACGCGGTCGAAAAGCGCCCGGTGTTCCGCCACGTGCGCCGCTTTCAACGCCACATAGTCCATCGGCAGGCCGTCCAATCGCGCGGCGCAGGCGGCGGCGGGGTCGGCGTCGCAGAGATTGGTGGCGATGGTGAGCACGATGAAGGCGTCATCCGCGCCGTGAATGCGCAGGGTACCGTCCGCATCCGCCGTCACCGTGCCGCCCGTCACCGCCAGCCGTCCCTCAATGGCGAAGCTGACGCCCTCCGAGAAGCTGCCGGTCAGCCCGAAGCGCGTCCCCTGCGCCCACGTTGTGACCGCGCAGTCGGGATCGGGGATGCGGCGGAACTGAGCGCCGAAGGTGAGTTTCCCCGCTTCCGCCACGCGCAGGTGGGTAACAATGACGCCATGCGCGGCGGAGGCGAAATACTCGCGATGCACGGGGGCGGAGCGGAACGAGGAATACTCCACGCTGACGATGCCCGTCGCCAGGTCCAGGCCGCGGCGGTAGTCATTCGCCCAGATCGAGTGCGGGAACGCGATGAACAGGTCGCCGGCTGGTTGATACGGTTCCACACGGCGATCGTGCCCGCTGAGGTACTGTTTCGCCAGTTCAGCGCCCTCCAACCATTTGCCCTCCAGCAGCGCCTGTTGAATCTCCGGCAGGTGCGCGGCGGCCTCGGGCACCGTGCGGTCGCGGGTGCAGCCGCGCCAGAGATTCTCGTGGTTCAACGCCAGTCGTTCCAGCGCCACGCCGCCGAAAACCATCGCGCCCAGGCGGCCGTTGCCGATGGGCAGTGCCTCCAGCCAGCGCGTCGCGGGGGTGTTCAACCAGAGGGTGTTGGGATGCGGAGCAGTCATCGTTGTGTTCCTTTGAAAAGACTTACGCTTCTTTCACCGGTAGTGTGGTTTTTCCTGCTATTGCAGGATAGAGTATTGCGCGGTATCATTTGTTGCATAAGGGTAGAGCGACGTGACATGGTGAAGCGGCGGTCGAAACGATGGTGGGTGGTGACAGCGTTCCTGGCGCTCTTTTGCGGCGTCGGGCTTGTGCTCACCCTCGTGCACCCCTTCAGCAACCTGATGCGCGCTAATGCCATGACGATGATCACGCGCGGCGACGTCTACCGTGATGCCGATGGCGAAGAACTGCCCTACCGGCTGATGATGCCGTTGAAGGTGAAGCGCGGGCAGACGTATCCGCTGGTACTGTCGCTGCACGGCGGCGGGTGCGAAGGCACCGACAACACGGTGCAGCTCATGAGCGTGGTGCCCATCTTTACCACCGCCGCCGCCCGTCGCGACTTTCCCTCCTATGTGCTCGCTCCGCAGTGCCCGCCGGGCACCGCCTGGGTGGACGAGCGCGCCGCCACCGCCGACGGGTACCGCTTCCCGACCGAGCCGTCTATGCCGCTGCGCATGGCGCTGGAACTCGTCGAGCGCCTGCCGGACGAATACCCCATTGATCGCGACCGCATCTACGTCGTCGGCTACTCGCGCGGCGCTACCGGCGGGTGGGACGCGCTCATCCGCCGTCCCGATCTCTTCACCGCCGGCGTGCTCCTCTGCGGCCGCGGCGTGCCCGCCCGCGCTGCCGGCATCGCCGATATCCCCGTCTGGGTCGCCCACGGCGCCCACGACGACGCCATCAGCGCCGACTGCTCGCGCGCGATGGTGCGCGCCCTCCGCGCCGCCGGCGGCAACCCCCGCTACCTCGAATACCTCGACGGCGACCACAACGTCGGCTGGAACGCCCTCCAGGATCCCGATCTGATGCCGTGGCTCTTCGCGCGGCGGCGGGGTGAATAGGCCATTGTTCCCGTCAGAACCCGTGAAACTTCCCTACCGATGTACCCCCGGGTCCGTCTGCGTCACCCGCGTGCGCACGGTGAAGACGCCGTCGCCGCTGAGGATGCCGCCGCGCGAGAAGAGGCGACCGTGCTCCCAGTTGGATAGGCCGAGTTCCGGGCGATTGAGCGCGTATTGGCCATCCACCCAGCGGGTGAAGCCGTTGCCCACGAAGGGGGCGTTCACCGCGCCGAAGAACCAGGCGGCGTTCGTCTCCGACTGGCTTATCAGGCTCACGACGAACTGCGGCGCGTAAGTGTTGAAAAGCATCACCGCCTCGCGCAGGTCATCCACAATCTTCAACGATACTTCCGGCGTCTCTTCCCATTCCCATTCGCGGCTCAGCGCGTCCAGCGGTAGCCGCTCGACCAGCGCTTCCTCCACGTCGCCTTCCGCGCGGCGCACGGTCGTCCGCGCGGTCAGCAGCTCAGCGGGCAGCGTGTCCTCATCGCCAACCACCACGTGCAGCTTATACCCGTGCCCGCGGCGCTCACCGGCGCGTGTCAGCGCGCGCAGAAAGGCGGGCGCCAGTTCGTCGGCGCGCGCGCGTGGCAGGCAGCAGACGTTCAGCGTGTTGCACACTTTGCGGTCCAGCGAGTGATAGACCGTTTGCTCCAGCCAGCCGGCGTCAGCCGTCTCATCGGCGACGAGCCACGCGCCGCCAGTGCCGTGCAGGCTCACCGCCACTCCCGCCTGCCGCGCCACCGCGCCGAGTTGCGCCACCGCCTGCCCGGAACCGCGCGCCACCGCCAGCGCCAGCCGGCAGTCGCTGAACATCGCCCAGCCCGCGGCATGTCCCGCGCTCTCGATCAGCGTCACCGCGCCCTCCGGCAAGTCCGCGTCCGCCAGCGCCGGATTCAGCGCGTGCGCCACGATGGCCTTCGCCGTGCCCAGCGCGTTGCTGCCGATGCGGAACACCACCGTGTTGCCACCGCGCAACACGCCGGTGGCGTCGGCGAAGACGTTGGGACGCCCCTCGAAGACGAATCCCACCACGCCCAGCGGCGCCACCACCTGCTCCACCGTCCAGCCGTCATGCTCTACGCGCTCCAGCACCTGCCCGGTGCGTGAGGGTGCGTCGCGCCACGCCCGCAGCCCGGCGATCATGTCCGCCCGCATCTTCTCGCCGGCGACCAGCCGCGTGGTGCTGCGCCCGTGCGCCCTTGCGCGCTCCACGTCTTCGGCGTTCGCCGCCGCGATGGGCGCCCACGTCACGTCATCCTCCAGCCAGCGGGCGAAGGCCTCGTAAAAGCCGGTGATTGCCGCGTCCGGCACGTTGCCCATCGCCGCGAACGCCGTGTGCGCGCGCTCTACCGCCGCCGCCGCGATGCGGTGCTCCTCCGCCGGCACGTGCAGCAGCGCCCCCGTCGTTTCCACCACGATTACCCGATCACCCGGTTTGAACGCCGCCGCCAGCTCCGCCGTCACGTGCGTCACCCGGTCGCCGCCATATAAAATAGGCATCCCCATCGGCAATTCCTGCAGCATAAGCGCCTCCACAGCCGAAATTATACCGCACCGGCGAGCGAATGGACAGGCCGACCACCACCTGTGCTCATAATCGTACCCGTGCTCGATACAATCGTGCTCCCTGGCGGGCGAGACTCCCAATGCCATTCAAATAAGGATTTTCGACCGTCACGCGCGACCTCTCCCCCAACCCCCTCCCCTACGTGGGGAGGGGAGATTGATAAGGAAAAATGACGGCATGGGGCGGCTGGTTCGCCGCACGGAATAAGCTTATTTGAACGGTATTGGGCGAGACTCCGGCGAGACGCGCGCGAAAGGATTCGACAACGCCTCATTCTGACCGGATCGGATGTTGCGCTCGAATTGTCTGGTAGTCCGCGCCCTCCGCGGCGCGTGTTTACGCATTACTACACCGTCACCAATAGCGGGGTTGTCGAGCACGGTTTGATATTCTGGTACAAGCGCGCCGCTGAGGGCGCGAACTACCAAATATGAAAGTGTCGGCATGGCCTTCCATCAACGATATCACGCATCACTGACTGGATGACTCTGAAATGGAGCTTGCAATGGCGAAGGCGTGCCGGTTACGCACGAGCAAGGTCAGGAGCACAGAAAAGAGCAGGGTAAGCAGGCTGACAGTCACTCCCCACGTCGTGAGATTAATGCGGCGTTCGATATCTCCCGGAAAGAGCTTGTAGTCGCCGAAGAAGAGCGCATACTGTAAGGAGCCGCCATTCAGCAGGTTCACCCAGGGCAGATCGCCAAAGGTTACCCATAAAAGCAGGCCCGGGTAAGTGACCGCCACGGCAATGAGGGTAGCCATATACCGCCGAGATATAATGAACAGACCGGTGGTGAAATAGCACAGCATCCAGAGCCCATATGCATGAACGAGCCACGCAGCAAGGTCCATCTGCCCATGCAGCATTACAATCGGCATACACACCGTTGCACACCCGAACAGCCAACCATCCGGAAGTATTACGAGAGGGACGACGAGACTTGAAAGGAGTAGTGCTGCTCCCAGCAATATCGGCCAGGATTGTGACCGTTTAGCCATGCTATTTATGCTCCGCTCCATCCACCAGCATCCCCGTCAGCGCCACCACGTCATCCGCCAGTAAATCGGGATGCGCGGCGAGGAGGACGTCGCGGGAGGATTGGCCGGTGGGCACCGCCACCGTGCGCATGCCGGCGGCCTGGCCCATCTCGATGTCCATCGGGTGGTCGCCGACCATGAGAGCGAGTTCCGGGGCGCTTCCAAGCAGGTGCAGCATCTGCAGCACGTGCTCGGGGTGGGGTTTGGGGTTGCGCACGTCCTCGCGGCAGAGCATGGCGTCGAAATGCAGCGGGGCGTCGCCGATAATCATCTTCACGGCGGTGACGGAGTTGCGGGTGACGATGCCGAGTTTGTAGCCCACGTCGCGCAGCCGCGCGACGGCGTCAACCACGCCAGGCAGCAGGCGGGTGAGCACGGCGGCTTCCATCTCGATGGCGCCCAGCCGCGCCATGGCGTCGTCGCGAAAGGCGGCGGAGCGCAGTTGATCTTCGCCGAGTAGCATCACCCCGGCTTCCACTGTCTCCAGCAGGCCCAGGTTTGCCACCTGCTCCAGGTCAATGCCGTGCTCCACCACCGCCGCCAGCACCGCCCGCCGCATCTTCTGAAAGTCGTACGGACAGGTAGCCAGCGTGCCGTCGAAGTCGAACACCACCGTTGTCACGCCCACGAGTTTCATAACCGTATTCTACCCGGAAGGGAAGGCAGGCGTCCACGGGGAATGTATGGGACGGGAAGATTTACCGCCCTGTCACTGCCCGCTCCCCATCTCATTCCGGGAGGTTTCCGCCATGTTCCTGCGCCTTGCGTTCCTGCTGCTGCTGGCCGGCCTGCTGTCGGCCGCTCTCGCCGCCACCGGCGAATACCTGCTCTCCGACTTCGGTGATATCGCCACCCCGGCGGCCGCGGAAGCAACCTATCGTAAAGCCGGCGCCGACATCATCGGCAAAGGCGGCGGACTGCTCATTATTCCCCCCTCCGCACCGATCGCCTGGACGGTGGTGAACGAGTTTCAACAGGACACGAAAGGCGGGCCGGCGCTCACCGTGCTCGACCTGCGCAACGGCTACCAGCATCTGCTGCTGCCCTCTGCGGGGAAGGTCGCCGGCACCTCGGCGTGGGCCAGCCAGCGCGTCACCCGCACCATCAACCAGCACGAGTTGAGCCTGCCCTTCCAGACCGTTACCTACGCTCAGGAGTTCCGCAACCTGGTGCCGCACGGCGCGTCCAGTTACATGCAGTATAGTTCGGAAGCCGTGGAGGCCGGCGAGAACCGCCGCGTCTACGTGCCCACCATCCGCGGCGTCTACGTCGGACAGTTCATCAACATCACCGGCACCGCGCGCAGCTACAACCAGCCATACGATCAGGTCTATATCAAGCAGCTCGGTTGGGACAGCGAGAAGAACCTGCCGTACTTCGTCGTGGACCTGAAGCATCCCCACCCGAAGAACTGTATCGTCTACAACAAGCATGTCACCGGCATCATGCGCCTGTCGAACGAGACGATGGCGAATAACCAGACGATGGATTTCCAGGTGACGAAGAAGCAGTACGCCCAGGGCGACAACTTCGTCGTCAGCGCCACGCTCTTCAATCAGGGCGATGTCTTCAGCGGGCTTGGCGATGAAGTGGCGTGCCTGTATAACGCCGAAACGATTTATGACGCGCAGTCCTTCCACTCCGTGGTGGAGGCGAAAGACCCGGCGAAGGATGAACTCACCTTCACCGTCGCCGGCACCGAGCAGCCGCAAAAGCTGGCGAGTTGCCGCCCGCTCATTAACATGAACAAAGAGAAGTGGATCACCGCCGGCAGTGTGCTCGTGGTGGCGCCGGAAGACTGGGCGGGCTTTTTCGTGGCGCCGGAGGTGCTGGATCCCGACGGCCTGACGGTGAATATGGCGAAGCTGGCAGCGTATAAAGGCGAGAAGCCGCCCATCACCACCTGGCGGGGCCTGGCCGTGAAAACACTGGAGAACGTCTACCAGGGCAAGGCCTATCCAAGCGTGCTGCGCGACGGCATCAATTACCTGGGCGGACGTATCATCGGTTCGCGAGACTGCGGCTGGACGAAGGACGTGGTGGGCCGCTTCTTTGCCATTGCCGACGCCAGCGAGTGTATCACTCCGCAAGACGGCGGCGCGGGCTACGCGACGCCCGACCCGAAGCGCTTCGTCTACCGCTGGTACATGATCCGCGACTTCACCGAATTGCCGGACGGGCGCAAAGCCATCCGCGTCGAGCGCATCCGCTGGGCGGCGGTGAATGCCGGCGCACCGCTGCTTTTCGATCACGCCAACTACACCCGCGACGGTCATGAGCGCCCGATGAACTACATCATCGCTATTACATCTCGGCCGCGGACCCGCGCCTCATCAAAATCTCCGTCAGCCCGGACAAAGGTACGCGGTATGACTTTGAAAAAGGCGACCCCATCGAACTGGGCGTGGGCGCCGACCCGGCAAACCCGACGGGGCTGCGCGTGCGCTTCCATAATCAGATGCCCACAACCATGGAAGACGCCGGCGTGGCGCTGATGAATCAGTCGCGAGTGGCGATGCACAGCGCGGTCAGCATCAGCGGCAATACCTACGACCTGGAGAGCATCCAGCGGCAGAAGGATAAGCAACCCTCCTTCCTCGCCGGCATTCGCGTCGGATCGGTCACCAACACTGGCCTCTCCTTCGACGCCGATGTGGTGAACGAGGCCATCCTCTTCCAGCAGCCGCACAACCGCCCGCAGCGCCTGCGCTGGCTGCACGCCGGCCCGAACGGCGCCACCACGCTGGGGGTGAATCCCGACACCGGCGCGCTGGAAGTGGCCGGCGGCCACGTGAGCCTGAACAAGGCGGGGTTGGAAAAGGTGGGCGGCCTCTCCGCCACCGCCACCCGCGCGGCGAACCTGCGCGGCATCGCCGTGCCCGTGCCGCGGGGGCAAACAACGCTCACCGTGACCTTCCCCCAGCCGGAAGCCGACGCCGCCTACTCGCTCACCATCCAGCCGACGTGGATGACCATGGACTGCATGACACAAAAAACGGCGACCGGCTTCACCGTGCGGTTCTCCACCCCGGCGCCGGCGGGGGCGGCGATTGACTGGCAGTTGATACGATAGGGAACGCTATCGAGGAAAAGGCGCGGAGTAGTTCGGGCGAGCGAGCATCCCTGCGAGCTTCATCCGACGCAAACACCCGATTGTCTAACAGAGTTGTTATGCCACACGACCGCCCGTCCCGTAACAACAGCATAATGCCCGCCTATACGAATACGATGGCATTGGAGGTCTTCCCCGTACTTTATGTAAAAAACAATCTTTTCTTGTACGGGAAGCCCCAGGCTCCCGGCGGGCTTCCCAATGCCTTGACACGGAACGATGTGGGTGATGAGGGTGAGACGCCGACCTCACTCCGGCCACTGGTTCAGGTCGCAGTCTTCTTCGCGGACGGGGGCGCCGGCGAGGATGTCCCGCACGGCGCTGGAGAGTTTTTCCCAGGTGGTTTCCAGCGATTCGGGAAGGACGCGGGTGTTGCTGACGACGAGCATGAAATTGGTGTCGCCGTCCCACCGGGGCACCACGTGGAAGTGCAGGTGCTCGGCAATGCCCGCGCCGGCCACGCGGCCCAGGTTGACGCCGAGGTTGAAGCCGTCGGGGCAGACCACTTTGCGCAGCGCTTCGATGGCCAGCGTCGCCATCGCCAGCATCTCCTGCTGGGTGGCGGGATCGAGCTCGCTCAACTCGCGGGTGTGCAGGTAGGGCACCACCATCAGGTGGCCGTTGTTGTACGGGTAAGCGTTGAGGATGATGAAGGTGCGTTCACCGCGATGAACGATGCCGTTCTCCCGGTCACGATCCTCCTTCGGCTTCTCGCAGAAGATGCAGCCGTCGGTCGGCTTGCCGGCGCCGGCGATGTATTCCATGCGCCAGGGGGCATGCAGGCATTCGGGGCCATGCTGGTTATCAGTCATCCTCAGTCTCCTCCACGGCGCGCGGCCGCTGCCCGATAATACACGATGGGGGACCGGAAAGACAACCTCGGCGCTGGGGATTTCCCCTGCGCGCCATGATAAGGTAAGCGTTCCCTTTCATGCTTGTGTTCGTATTCGTAACTCACTCGCAAACATCACCGTCACCCCACATAGCCACCGCTATTCCCGCCGTGATGAGACTCCGTCGAGCCGCGCGCGTAAGCAGATGTTCTGCATATCCACAGGCCTTCCATGCGTAGCCACCGCCCCTTTCCCATCATCCCTGGTGTCTTCCTATCTTCCCTGCTTCCTGGTGAAACCACACCACTCTCCTCCCCTGCAACGGCAGATGCGAAGGCGATGAGGCTCTCCTTTGCATGGCGGAGTCTCACCCTACCCGGAGATAAGAAAAATTCGAGTATGAATACTACACGACCACAATAGATTTTACGACAGTTCCCGCCAGTATTCACCGGTACCCCCTCCTTCCCTGGACGGGAAGGAGGGGGTACACGCCAGGCATTGAAGATGGCGCCTGTACCGTATAATGTTTACACAGCTTGTGCGGGTACCTTTCACGCCCTTCCCGGCAGGACTCCACCCCCCTGCCGCCGAATCCCCCTCCTATCTCTTCAAGTGAGGTAGGCACGATGCGAGGATTGTGTTTTCTGGCGGTGATGCTGGCGGCGATGGCGCTGGCCGGCACGGTGGAGTTCGGCTACACCGAGGCGATGAAGCGACACTGGCAGCACGAGGTGCTGTCCTTCTCCGTGAAGGTGCCGAAAACGGTGATCAACCCGCGGCAGACGCCCGAGGAACGGGAGAAGGCGCTGGCGGCGCTGTTCGTCACCGACGAGAACGGCAAGCCCATCCCCGCCCAGGTCAGCGATCCGGTGCTGCACCATGAATACGAGAGCACCCCGCTCACCGTCACGCTGGTAGCCGATTTCGCGCCCTGGCAGGCGCGCGCGTGGATGCTGCACTACGGCGAGGCGAAGCCGGCGGTCCCGGCCACCGAGCTAAAAGCGACAGCCGAGAAGGACAGTTACATCCTGGCAAGCGACCACATCGCCGTGCGCACCGGGCGCGGGGCAAAGGTGTTCAAAACGCCGGTGAACGCCGATCAGGTGCCCGCCCCCATCCTCGCCGTGCGCGGGCCCGGCGGCGCCTGGCTGGGCCGAGGTTGGCTGGAAAGCCCGCAGCACGTCACTGGCTACGATATCGCGCTCACCCACGACGGCCCGATTTTCAAGCGGGTGAAAGCCGAGTATACCTTCACCGGCGGACGTTATATCTGCTACGTCACCCTGCGCGCCGGCGAAGACACCGCCCACGTCCGCGAGGAGTTCGATCTTGGCGATCCCTCCGCTGACCGCGGCAGCAACTTCTGCTTCAGCCTCTCGCAGGGATTGCAGCCGGACACGGTGCGCTGGTACGGCCGCTACACGAATATTGACCCGTACAAGCAATTCAATCCCACCGGCGCGGAATTCAGCTACGGCAAGATGCGGGAGGCCGTCTTCCCCATAGATTATGCGAAGACGCAGGAGCTGATGCGCATCCACGGCCTTTTCGTCTGGTGGCCGCAGTCGGCGGCGTATTTCGGCGCATACAAGGCCGGCAATCCCGCGGGCGACCTCGTGGCTATTTTCCCGGAGCGCCCGGGGCACTGGCGCAACCCCACCGTGCTGTTCCTGAACACCACGAAGGAGAAGGAGTTGGTGCTGCGCGCGCCGCTGCGCCAGCCGGAACAGAATTGGACCACCGACGGCGTGGATTATAAATCGCCGTACAACACCGGCACCGTCCATCCCGGCACCCCGCGCAGTCTGGGCGTGCGCGAGTGGGGTCTGCTGGTGAGCCGCGCCGGCGAGGTTGTCCCCGAGGGCGATGACTTCACCCAGAGCGGCATCCGCCGGGCATGGACGCGCTACGGGCAGAATCCGCTGGACAAGATCAAAGAGTGGACACTGGCATGGAACGATCCCGGCGCCGAAGCATACCCTCGCGGCGCCATTGCCGCCGCCGACCTGCCGGCCTTGCGCGAGCGCGCGCAGCGGATTCCTGCATTGAAGGGGTTGCTGGGCAGCGCGTTGCACAAGCGTTTCGCCTATCTGGTAACGCAGGATAAAGCGCTGGGCGATACGCTGGTGCGCTCGGAGGCAAACGGCGATGTAAACTGGATGGGCATCCTGCCCAAGCTGCGCTGGTCCGCCCGGTGCTACCTGGATACCCAGGGCGATCTGGGCATCAATACTTTCATGCACCACGGCAACGGCCACATCATGGGCGCGGCGCCCCTCTTCGACATTGCCATGAGCGTCCCGGAGATGACGCCAGAGGAGCGCCGCGAGGCGATGGCGCTCTACGCCTTCTGCATGTATAAGCTCTCTGACCCAGACTGGCTGGCATATGGCGCGGGCTTCCATCTCGGCAACCCGAACATGCCCACCATGTCCATGAGCCTGCTCGGTACCGGCGCGTCGGTTATCCCCGAACACCCGCGCGCCGCCGAGTGGATGATGACCTCAGCGAAGAGCACGCTGGACATGCTGCGCGACTACACCGCTCCCGGCGGCGCCTGGCGCGAATGCCCGCATTATCAGATGGATGCCTCGATGAGCGGCGTGCTCGCCTCCGCGCAGCAGTTCAAAAACGCCGGCTTCATTGATCTGTATCAAAATCCTTTCCTCAAGTCCACTATGCTCTATCACGCGCAAATCATGACGCCGGTAGACCCGCGTTTCGGCATCCGCTCCATGCCGGCCATCGGCAATACCGCCTACGAAACAACCAGCCTCTACGGGCGCATGGCCGCCGGCACCGCGAAAAGCGATCCGCAATACTCGCGCTGGCTGCAGTGGGCCTGGCAGGCGATGGGCGCGCCCTACATGTATCCGAACGACGAGATGATCTGCAACGCGGACCTGCCCGCCGAGCAGCCGGATATGAGCAGCCGCCACTTCCCCGGCTTCGGCACGGTGATGCGCTCGCACTTCGGGACCAAACAGGAGACGTACCTGCTCTTCCGCATGGGGCATCAGCACGAGCACTATGAGAACGAGCAGGGGGAAATCGTCTTCTACGCCAAGGGCACGCCGTTGCTGATGGATTTTGGCTCGCTCTATCAGCCGATGATGAGCCGCCCCTGGCTGCACAACCGCGTGTCGCTGAATCACAAGACAGACTGGTACGCGCTTGGTGAAATCAGCCAGTGGAGCCTGCTGGACTCGGCGGATGCCGCCATGGGCAGCATGACCACCGACCGCCTGTATGCCGTGCCGGAAGACCCAACGACGCCGATGCCTGCCAACAGCACCCCG
>JAKIYB010000110.1 GCA_022708765.1 Armatimonadota bacterium
TTGTCGTGTCGCCCGTGCCGGCCGCTTCCTCCATCTTTTCAGTGGGCGCGTCGGCGCGACCCGTGCCGGCAATGACGGTTTTCGCCTGGTCGCCGCCAGGATGCGGATCGAGTACCGTGCCCTGTTTCGCAAGCTCCGCGTCCAGCACGGCGTCCATAGGGGGCGGTGTCTTCATGCTCACCGGGGTAATTTTCACCTCGTGCGCTTTCAATGATTCATCTTCTTGCAGGCGCACGGCAATGGGACCGACCGTCTTATATCCCTGGTCGGCGACGTGCTGCTTCAGGAGTGTCTCGAACTCCGACAGCAGCGGAGGACACAGCATGCTGAATTTCGCGAAGGTATCGGCGCCGACCACGATGACGAAAAGGTTCGGCACGAAGGTTGAACTGGGCGCCACCGTGCGGTGCGAATCCATCTCGCGTATCAGCCGCTTGCCGATCTCCACCGGCTGCACCGGCGTGCGGAAGACGCCGTCGGTGAATCGCTCGATCAATCCTTCCAGCGTTTTCTCCAACCGTTCAAGAAGTTCCATGATCGTCCTCCCGCGAAAAGATTCCTCAAGATATACGCGTCACGCGTGGCAAGCTGCGAAGATTACAGCGATGCAACGAACTGGCCCATGCGCGCCATTGCTTCCTCGATGAGCGGCAGCGCCGTGGCATAACAGCAGCGCACGTAGCCTTCGCCACACTCACCGAAGGCGTTGCCCGGCACCACCGCCACCCGGTGCTCCATCAGGAAGCGCTCGGCGAATTCCGTTGACGTCAATCCCGTGCTGGTGATACAGGGGAAGACGTAGAACGCGCCTTTGGGTTCGAAACAGGACAGACCGAGCGCGCGAAGCCGAGCGAGGATAACGCGGCGGCGCTGATTGTAATCTTCACGCATCATGGCCACCTCGCGCTCGCCGTGCTGCAGCGCTTCCACCGCGGCCATCTGCGCCATCGTCGGCGCGCACATGGCGGTATAGGCGTGCACCTTATTCATAGCGCTGATGATCTCGGCGGGCGCGGCCACGTAGCCCAAACGCCAGCCGGTCATCGCAAAGGCCTTGGAAAAGCCGCTCAATACGATGGTGCGGTCACGCATCCCCGGCAGCGATGCGAAGCAGACTGGATCGCCTTCGTAGGTCAACTCGGCGTAAATCTCGTCGGAGACCATCACCACGTCGCGCCGCGCCGCCACCTCGGCCAGCGCCGCCATGCGCTCGCGTGGCAGGATGGCGCCGGTAGGATTGTTCGGGTAGCCGATGAGCGCCACATTTGCGCCGCTCTCCGCCAGCGCGCGGTCGAAATCCTCCGCCGCCAGTTCAAAACTGTTCTCAGCATGCGTCGGCATGAAGACCGGATCGCCACCGGCTACCGACACCAACGCGGGGTAGGCCACGTAGCACGGCTGCTGGATAACCACGCGATCGCCTGGATTCAGCAGCACGCGCATCGCCAGGTCCAGCGCTTCGCTGACGCCCACTGTCACCAGAATCTCCGTCTGCGGATCGTAGGAGACGTCGAAACGTCGGCGCAGATATGCCGCAATCTCCCGACGCAGTTCGATGATGCCCAAGTTGGCAGTGTAGCGCGTATAACCTTTCTCCAGCGAGAAGATGCCGGATTCTCGCGTGCCCCACGGCGTGACGAAGTCCGGCTCGCCGATGCTCAGCGAAATAGCGTCGGGCATGGATTCTACCAGTCCGAAGAAACGGCGAATCGGCGACGGCTGCAACTGCCGCACGCGCTGCGAGATACGGGTTGCGGGATCAAACGACATGGTTATCCTTCGGTCTTTCCAGAAAAGCCGGTAAGCGGCTCATCTCCTCGCACGAGTATAACAAAGCGCGCCATAAACGGGCAAGGTCATGCCCTCAGTGGTTGCTATGAGGAACAGATGGAACGCCGAAATAATCTTTCCGAAAAATTTCGTCACCTTTTCCACCGTGTGGTGTCGAAATATGTGTAAGCGGCGTCGCGGGCATGTTACAAGGAACCGCACGCCGGGTAAGTAGGAAGCGGAAACTCCTTCCCGTTATGGAGGGGAGAGGAGCGACATCGTGAAGACGACACTATATATTCTGCTGTGTTTGCTGCTAATCGCGGCGTTGCCAGCACTCGCTACCGAGCTTGGCAAGACCGCGGTGGACCTTGATGGCCGCCGCGTCTCCAATGAGGAGACGAACCTGGGGAATTTCGTGGCCGACGCCGTGCGCAACAGCAGCGGCGCCGATATCGCCGTGCTCTACCCGATGGCCTTCGCCCCCAACGCCCTCATCCCCGCCGGAGTGGTGGACGACCAGGCGATTCGCCGCGTGCTCGCCTTCCCCACCAGCAATATCGTCACCCTGAAGATGACGCCCGCGCAACTGCGCAGTATGATGGAACGCGCATTGCGGAAATACCCCGAACCGGATATGGCCTTCCTGCAGTTCTCCGGTATGCAGGTGGCAGTGAACCCGGCGCAGCCGACGTCCACCCGTATCACGGAAATTAAGATAAAGGACAAAGCCGTAGACTTCTTCGATAGTAAAACCACCTTCACCGTGGCGATGCCCGCCCAACTCGCGAACGGTGCTGCCGGCTACTTCGCTCTCTTCAACGAGATTCAAAAAACGCGCAAATCGCTGGAGTTGACGCTGCTCGATGCCGTAACAAAAGAGTTCACCCGCTCCGGCGAAGTCACCACGAAAAGCGTAGACCCGGAAGACACCATCATCAAGCCGAAAGTTGATGGCCGCCTGAAAGACACTTCGAAGAAAGACCCACCGAAATAACGGTGTATCGCAAAGTATTCCTGGAGGGCGAGGCTCCGTCGAGACGCGCCCTCCAGCAGAACAACGATGCGCGCAGTCTTACCTCTTCACCTCACCCGGCAGGAATCCCCCACTCCATCGCGAATTAATCCCTTGCCATGCCCGTCCTGCATATCCTGCATACCAATGACCTGCACAACAAGCTGACGCCGGCGAAGCGCGCATTCATCGGCGAGTTGAAACGGCACTTCGCGCCGGACGTGCTGCTGCTCGATGCCGGCGATGCCGTGGGTGCGGGGAACCTGGGCACGCGCAACCGGGAACCAATCCTCGAAATGATGGACGAAGCGAATTATGATGCCATGGCGATGGGCAATCGTGAAAGCCACCCCACCCGCGCGGCTCTGGAGAAGAAGCTGAAGGATGCCCGCTTTCCGGTGCTGGCGGCGAATCTGCGCGCGCGCCGTAACGCCCGCATCCCGCGCGTCGTGCAGGAATATATCGAATTCGCCTTCGGGGAGGAAGATGAGGAGAGCGTTGTCACCGTCATCGGACTGGCGCCCGCCATCACCCCGCCCGACTCCTTCTGGGCGAAGATGACGGATTACGTCTACGACGATCCGTTAAAAACCGGCCCCGGCCTGGCGAAAAAGCTTCGCCCGGAAACCGACCTGCTCATCGCCCTCACGCACATCGGTTTCGACCTGGACGTGCAGCTTTGCGCGTCCCCCGACATTGATCTCGTCATCGGCGGCCACACCCACCGCGCCGTCATGCCCCCGAACGGCACGGCCACGCCTGGCTCGCGGCCACCGAAGCTCATGCGGTCCATATCGGCCACCTGACGGTGACGTATGAGACTGAAGGCATTGTGGAGATTACGGGAGAGTTGATCCCACTTCCCTGATTAGTTCCCTATACACTTTCTTTATACCGTCTATAAAGGAAACGCTCACTTCACGCGGTATAATGCGAATAGTTCCACGTCGTACGTTCCAGGAGGAAGATCGTCGTGAGGCGTCATATCTATCTGTTGTGCGGCGTATTGCTAGCGCTGGTCATCAGCAGCGTGATCATGGGACTCCTGTTGACCCCGCCGCCCGTTCCTGATGTCGCCACCCCCTTCACCACCGTCGGCACCCCGGCCTTTACCGAACGCCCGCGTTATGCCGACCTTATATTGCTGCTGGACCAGTCCGGCAGCATGAGCCTGGGAAAATATCCCACCGATCCGGGCAACCTGCGCGTGAATGGCAGCCTGGCCGGCATTGATTTCCTCGCCAGCCACGCCGACGCCGCCCATCGCATTCGCTTCGGCCTGGTGCATTTTGGCAGCGTCGCCGCCAAGGAACACTTGCCTCTGACCGATGTTGCGCGCCTGCAGAGGACGGAAGCCGCCTCCGCGCGAGCAGTCATCCGCGCGCTGCGCCTGGGAGACACCAATATCCTCGACGCCCTCCGTCGGGGTGCCCAACTGCTCGCACAGCCGCCAACCCCGGACGCCGCGCGCGTGCTGGTGCTCTTCACCGATGGCGACCCTGTAGACGCGCGTCGGCTGACAACGGCACAATATTTCGAGGAACTGCAAACCTTCGTAAAAACCGAGCTAGCCACCCAGGGCATTGAGTTGTACCTGATCGGAATTGATGCCCACGGCGACCGGCTGAGCGCCACCCTCCCCCGCTGGCGTGAGTTTGTACCGAAGGAAAATATCTTCCACGTGGATTCCATGCCGGAGATGAAGCTGGCCTTCAACACCATCGCACAGCGCCTCTGGCGCTTGCCCGCCGGCGATGAGGAGACGATGACCGCGAAGACCGGCACAGAAACCTTCGCCGTGCCGCCTTATCAGGAGCGGTTGGAACTCTTCGTCTTCAGCCAGGGCACCCCTTATCGCCTGACCGTCCGCCGGCCCAACGGCACCTCGGTCCAACCGGGCTTTGAATCGCGCGTGCCGGCGGTGAAACGCCAGCTTGCCTGTGACCAGATCACCGTGATGGACCCCGAACCGGGCACCTGGAGTTTGCATGTGCAGGAGAATACCAAACCGGTGCGAGTGGTGCGCAATCTGGCACCATTCCGCATGAAGCTCGTCTCTCCCGCCAAGGAACAGCCCGCTGGCAAGCCGGTGACGCTGGTCGCCGCCTACACGAAAGCCGACGGCTCAGTGGTGCCCATTGATCCGGAGCACCCCGTGAAGGCGACCGCGGATGTGACGATGCCCGGCGAGAAGAAACCGCGCACGGTGGAATTCCCGCCTGAACAGGTGAAGGATGGCATGCTCTATTCCGAACCGCTGCCGGTGACGGAGAAAGCAGCCGGCGAAATGGCGGTGAACCTGAAGACCGCGGTGGACGGTAAAACGGCTTCTGAACAACCGCTGTCAGTGCCTGTCACCCCCACCCCCTACCTGCAGGCATCCGACGATGCTGTGCGGCAGTCAGCGAAGGAGCAGGGCATAGACATCTCCAGCCAGCTTATGCAAAACGGCAAACCGCTGCCATCCGCGCAGGCGAAGACGCTGATGAAGGAGCACCAGGCCGTCGCGCAGCTCTACGACCCCGTAACAAAGAAAGTGGTCGCCGAGACGGTGATGCGGCATAGAAACGGCAAGCTGCATGGGCAACTACCGCTACCGGAGAAGGGGCTAGAAAACGGGGTGCTGCTGATGTCACTGGTGAAGAAGCAAAAACGCGCCGCCCATCCAGTTCCGCCTGCGGTATCTGATACCACCGTGCAGCCGCTCAAACCCGCGGTCCTCGCCTCCGCGCGCGCCGAAGCGCGGGGAACCTCTTCCCCGGCGCCGCGCCGGCCGCGCCACTACGCCGCTTCCTGGGGCACGCTGGCGATTATCATCTTCGGCTCGCTGGCGGCCATTGTCCTCTTCGTCGTCGTCGTGCTCAACTACCAGCGCTTCGTCTCACGCTTCATCCTCCACCAGGGGCCGGTGGTCTACTATTGGGCGGAGCACCACAACGCCTTCCAACTCCTCGAACTCGGCGAGCAGCGGAAGTGCACCATCGAGAGCCTGGGCTTACACATCACCTGCGATGAGAAAAGCCTCTACCACGTCCGCGCCGACAGCGCCGGCGTCCTCTACGATGCCGACGACAAGCCTGCCGACGAACTCACCTACCGCGACCGCCTCGCACTCATCGTCTGCATGGGCCGCCTCGCGAAAATCCGCCTACACCTCGCCGCCAGCGAAGGGCGGATTACGCGGCCGGCGAAGTATGGGGTGAAGAGCGGAAAATAATCCTTCACAGTCTATGGTTACCAGATTTTCCACCATGGCTTTTTCGTCGCTTCTGGCGCAATGATCCTGTTCTCTGTATGTTGTTGAACCGGCTTTGCGGTTACGCTTAACGCATTTCTCCAGACCGTCACAAGTTGCCCGGATTGAGGATCAAAGAGTGAAAGGTTATGCTTACCTGCCAGTTCGGCGAGAAGCTCATAAACATATTCTGCTTTCGACCATACACACGAGCAGATGATATGACCGGGAGAGCGATCAAACGCGATACTCCATGGACAAAGATCTGTGTTATCAATTTCTTCTTCCGGCACATCATCTATTTCCGGATGCTTGGATGTTAACTCTGCATACAATGCATCTACCGCGGGATTGGGGGTGATACTGCTGGTATCACCGTTGCATAACTGCTCATACACTTGAAGCGCTTCCTGGTCAGTAAGTTGCTTTTCCGTATACCAGATGGCAAAATTACAACTCATAGAAACCTCCTGTCAGAATAGAGTTTTACGTATTCAGCGCCTCACTCAACGCCATCAAATTCGCCACCGGCGTGTCAATCGGCACCTCGCAGCCCGGCGAGACACAGAGGCGGTCGCCGCCGTCGGCCATGTTCTCACGTGCGGCGCGGCGGACGTCTTCCGGAGTGCCCTGCAGCATGACGGCGACGGGGTCAAAGTTGCCGTTGGCTACCGGGCCGGCGGGCCATTTGTCCAGCGCGGCGCGGATATCCACCATCCAGTCGAGGTCAATGATGTCGGCGCCGGTGCGCCAGATGTCGTCAAGCAGGTGGGTCACGTCGCCGCAGATGTGCAGCTTCACCGGCGCACCGGCGTCGTGGATGGCGGCGATGAGCCGCTGCTCGGCGGGAAGGATCTGCTCACGGTACAGATCGGGGCTCACTACCGACGCCGCGGCGTCACCGATGCCGATGAGATCCGCGCCAGCTTCGATCTGTGCCTTCGCGCAGAGGATCGCTTCCTCAACGAGAAGCGAAAAAGCGTCCTCCACGAAGGCTGGTTCCTCGTAAAAATCCATCAGCGTCGGGGTCAGCCCGCGCAGGTCGGCCAGTTCAGCAATCGGCCCTTCCACCCAGCCAAGGATGGGATAATGGTCACCCGCCTCTGCCTTGTACAGTTCGATGGCGCGGATGCGATCGAGAATGCGCGTGGACTGCCACGGGTCAAAGAGCTTTAGCTTCGCCAGGTCGGATGGCTGGTGCAAAAAGTGGTCGGTGCAAATGGGCAGGCCGTCGTGCGGAAAGATCACTGTCGCACCGTAGTCGTATGTCTCGCGATACGCGTCCGACATCGTATTCAGCAGATCAATGCTAAAGTCCGCGCTGCAGCGCAGGTTCCCCTCCACCAGTACGCGATAATCCAGACAAAACTGATCGTACGGTTTGCCGATATACCGCGCGGCGAACTGCATGAGGATGGACAGATTCGGCGGGCGGTCCACCGCCTCCCCGCGCAACCGAGCAACGAGTCGTTCTCGAGGCGTCATGACTTGCACCTCCTATGTAGAACTATTGTGCCACGGCAACCCGGAAGACAGCAAGCCCAGGGCACGCCTGGGGACAAAGTCGCTGAACAATAACATGTGGAGCATCGTCAATGACCGCATCCCAGCAGTGCGTAGCAATGTCCGTCTCTATAGTTCGCAAGTGAATAGTTTCATGGCATCCGCGCGTTTGACACTGCCGGTTGCTCATGCTAGGATACAAGGCACGTTTTCTGCCATCGCGCATAACAGCGAGAGTATCAGAAAGGTTGAGGGAGGCCATTGGTGAGCAAGTCGTATCATGTCGCCGTTGTGGGCATCGGAGCGGTAGGGTCGGAGATGATTCGCGTATTGAAGCAGCGCGACTTTCCCTGTGCTTCGCTACGCATTTTCGCCCGCAGCGCCCGTCCGGAAGTAGTTGACGGCGTGACCTACCAGGTGGAGCAGATTACCGAAGAAGCGCTGGACCAGGTAGATGTGGCGTTTTTCGCCGGCGGCGAGAAAGCGGAGGACCATTTCGGGATGCGCGCGTTGGAGCGCCGCAAGCATGTGCCCGGTCTATCAAAACTGGTGGTCATTGATAATGGCAACGCCTTCCGCATGTTCCCGAATGTCCCGCTGGTGGTGCCGGAAGTAAACCCGGAGGATCTGCGCTGGCATCCCGGGCTCATCGCCAGTCCAAACTGCTCGACCATTCAGCTTGTGGTGGCGTTGAAGCCGCTGCACGATTTCGCGCGCATCAAGCGCGTCGTGGTGGCGACCTACCAGGCGGTGTCCGGAAAAAGCGCGCAAGCTCGCGAAGAGTTGCTGAGCCAGACGAAGGATGCCGCCGCCGGCCGCGAGCCGCAGATTGACCCCGGCATCTTCCCCTACCCGATTTACGGCAACTGCCTGCCGCACATTGATGTCTTCCTGCCGGACGGCTACACGAAGGAAGAGTGGAAGATGATCCTGGAGACGCGCAAGATCATGGGCGACGACACCATCCAGATGAGCCCGACGACGGTGCGCGTGCCGGTGGACAATTCCCATGCCGAGTCGGTAAACGTCGAGTTTTATAATCCGATCAGCGTCGAGGATGCCCGCCGCCTGCTGGCTGTGGCACCCGGCGTCGTGCTGCAGGACGATCCGGTGAATGCCGTCTACCCGCTGCAGTCGGCGGCGTCCGGCCAGGATCCCGTCTTTGTCGGTCGCATCCGTGCGGATCGCTCGGTGGCCTACGGGCTGAACCTGTGGGTGGTGGCGGACAACCTGCGCAAGGGCGCGGCGCTGAACACCGTGCAGATCGCAGAGAAGATGATGGAGATGGGGCTGCTGTAAGCAACGCCGAAATCACCTCCGTGATGGGCCGGAGTGCGATCGCGTGCTCCGGCCCGTTTTTGAAGTGCAAAGCAACTGTGACGATGATGGGGCAGCGGGCATGACGTGTGCGCCGGAACATACCCGAATGCAATGCGCGGTGGGGATGACGGAGATAGGAGTCTTCAGGCCATGCGTGTCATCATCCAGAAATACGGGGGAAAGTGCGTCGAGCCCGGGGGTAACGAGCACGTAGCAGCCGAGCGCATTATGGAGACGCGCGACCGCGGCGACTACCCGGTTGTGGTGGTCTCAGCGATGGGACGTGAACTACGCGATCCCGCCCCGGTGATCGAGCAACTCATCGCGCGTCCCGAGAACTGGCGCGACGTGGTGCTGGCGCACTTTTACTCCACCGCCGAATTGGTGCGGCTGGGGCGGGAGATTGACCTGGCCATCGCGCCGCGCGAGTTGGACATGCTGATGTCCTGCGGCGAGATTATCTCCACCGTGCGGCTGGCGCACTTGCTGAAGTCGCGGGGCTATGCGACGATGGCGCTCTCCGGCGGCCAGGTCGGCCTGATTACTGACGGGTTTTTCGGCCATGCGCGAGTGGTGCAGACGGAAATTCGGCAACTGCTGGAGTGCCTTGATCGCCAGGCTATTCCCTTTGTGGCGGGATTCCAGGGGGTGTCGCCGGTGGATCATGCCATCACCACTCTGGGAGAAGGCGGCAGCGATTACACAGCGGTGTGCCTGGCGTATGCGCTGGCGCATGCGTTGCGCTCCCCGCTGCAGGAACCGATCGAGCTGGTCGGCGTCGAAATATATAAGGAAGTGGACGGGGTGTTGACGGCAAATCCGGCGAATTTTGCCGGAGCGCGTCTGGATGCCGGTAGCAGTCCGCGACGCATCGCCATGCTGACCTTTGACGAGCTCTGCGCCATGGCGCAATACGGCGCAGATGTGATTCAGGCGGAAGCGGCGCGCATGGCACGCCGCTATGCGCTGCCCGTCGCGGTGCGCAACTTCCGCAAGCCGGATGATCCCGGCACTGTCGTGGGTCCGCCAGTCGCGGGCATGCCGCAACGCCTGACCGGCATCGCCGACATGCCGGACATGACGGTGTTCAGCGTGCCGGAGAGCACCGATCGAATGCACCGGCGCATCAGCGAGTTGCTGGGGCAGGTGCGGGTGAACTTTCAGTCGGTGCCCGCGCGCGATGGCTCCTGGAAGTTCGCGGTGAAACGCGAGAAATACCGCCATGTAACCGAGCTGGTGGACGAAGTCCTCCGCGCGCATGACATGGCGCCGGCGTTCGAGGAAGGACGGTGGGCGTTGGTGACGCTGGTCGGCGAGGGATTGCGCGACCGCGTTGATGAGATCGGAATCCGAATTGTGCAACTGCTCGACGCGCATGGAATGCATGTCGAAGGTGAGATTTACGATACCATCAGTTTTTCCGCGTTGGTGCATGAAGCTCAGCGAATTGAGGCGATTATCGTCCTGCATGATGCCTTTATCGCTTCCGAAGATCCGTCGCTCACGGCGAAGTGATCCGTCGGATAGCAACACATGTCTGTGAGGTATGACCATGTCACGAACCGTTTTCACCGGTGTCTACGTTCCACTCGTCACCCCCTTCGGGTCTGATGGCGAAGTGAGCGCTCCCGTGCTGAAACGCTTGATTGACTGGACCATTGAAAACGGGGCGTCCGGACTGGTGCCGTGCGGCACGACGGGCGAATCCGCCACCCTCACCCACGAAGAACATCAGCGGGTGATCGCCCTCACCGTGGAATACGTGGCGGGACGCGTGCCGGTGATTGCCGGCACCGG
>JAKIYB010000111.1 GCA_022708765.1 Armatimonadota bacterium
CCATGTTGCGAATGAGGCGCCCGGGCTGGCCATTGTAGGCGGCGGTGAGCAGGTAGTGCGCCAGCATCGGCAGCAATTGATTCGTCATCATGTAGTGGCCATGCTCGTCCACCACGCCGAAGCGATCAGAGTCGGTATCCACCCCGAAACCGATGATGACCGGATACCGTTCGCGCAGTTCGCGCACCTTTGCCGCGCAACGTTCGATGTGCGGCTCTTCCGGGTTCGCGTAGAGCAACTCACCGAGCAGCGGGTCCTTCTCGCCGTGAAGCACCGTGTAGCGGATGCCCAGCCGCTCGCAAATGGCGCGCAGGTAGCCACGTGAAGCGGAATGCATTTCGTCAATGACGACCATCGCGTTGTCGGCGCCCCAGTAGTCGCGCATCGCCGCCACCGCGTCGCCTTTGCGGCCGTCGGGCAGCGTGACCGTGGTGGAAAGGTCGCTCACCATCGCGTCGGCGTAGGCGTCCAGCGGGTTGAAATACGTCACCGTGCCGCGCTGGCGGTCGGCGGGCACCACGGTATCTTCCAGCAGCAGCTCCATCGCGCGGCGGCCGATGGTATCGGTAGCGCGGGTGGGTGCGACGGCGCCGTAGGGCATGTTGTAGCGGATGCCGTGGTATTCGGTGCCGGTGTACAGGCGGGTGGCGACATCGCGCACGGGATTATGCGACGGCGTGCAGTTGATGAGGCCGGCGTTCTTGCCTGCGCCCAGCCCCTCGGTGATGTAGAAGATGAGCGCGGGTGAGGGGGTTTCGCGTTCCGCGAGGTGCACGTCCAGGCCATTCGCCACCGCGATTTCCGCGATATGCTGAGCCACGCGGTCGGCGTTCACGCGGCTGTCATAGCCGATGGTTAGCGGCAGATGACCCATGCCGCTCTCCAGCACGTATTCCACGATGGCCTGCGCCACCGCGGTGGCGCGATGCCAGGAGAAGTCCACGCCCATGCGCGCCCGCCAGCCGGAGGTGCCGAAGCGGGGGTACTGCATTTCGGCGATCTGGCGCAGCAGCCAACGGTGATCGCCGTCGGCGGGGCGGTCGGCCAGCGCGCGCAGGCGTGTCGTCACGTCAATGAGCGCGGTGATGCGCAGCGGGCGGGGCAACGCGATCGCGGAGGCGAGACGTGGAAAGATCGTCTTCGCGAATGTCTCGGTCATCCCGTTCCACTCTTTGCGCTTCAGCAGCGCCACCAGCCCGGTGTCGGCGGCATTGCGAATCGGCCCCCAGGTCATAGCGTCATCCGGTCCGCCTTCCGCTTCCACCATCAGCAGTTGCAGTTCGCCCCACAGCAGTGCCGTCTGCCGGTCATTCAACGCCGCCTTATTGATCTGCGGCACCAGTTCCATCAGCTTCTTCTGCGCGTTCGCCGGCGGCGCCTGGCCTTCCAGCGCGAGCGAAATCAACGTCCGGCGTAGCTGACGGACGGCAAGCAGCAGCGGATCTAACATGCGGAAACACTCCCCGTGAAACCAAATCCAAGGGGTCATTATAGGGAGCATCGCGGGCGGCGTCAATGAAGGAAGTGTGCATCTCTACGCGTGGGAGTGTCATCCGTCATTTGTCCCGCGAATAAAGATTCTGCTATCATGGAACAAGGAAGCGGGGGAACGCGCGCATGGTTACCTGTCCGCGCTGCGGAGCGGAGAATAAAGCGGGACGACGCGCCTGCTGGAACTGCTGGACGCCGCTGGCGGCGGACGACACCCCCGCGCCGCCGCTCGATCCGCCCACCATGACGGACGCCCTGCCGCCCGCGGAACCGCCGTCCCCATCACTGTTTGTTGATGCAGTATTGCCCGCTGACATGCCGGAAATGGCCACCGGCGAGGAGATCGTTCCCCAGGATCAACCCACCGATGTGACGGCTGATGATCAGCCCGCGGCCGTACCCCCAACGGAGGATGATCCCGGTATCGTCCCGCCGGCGGAACCCGCCATCGCGGCGGAGCCGCCTGTCGAAGAACCCGAACCGCCGGGTGAAGACGTGGTGGATGATCTCCCGGCGCCGATGGAAACGGATGTCCCACCGGCGGAGGTTATTGAGGAAATGCCGCCGGTGACTGACGCGCCGCCAGCGTTGCCGGTGGCGGAAGAAGAGCGGATACCCGATGATGTCGCCGTCGAGGAAGACGAACCCCTGCCGGCGCACGAATTCACCTTCGTCGCGGAGCCGGTCGTGCGCGCGAGCCGGCGCGGAGAGTGGTGGCTGCTCGGTATCACCATCGCGCTGGCGGCGCTTATCGTCAGCGTCGTCCTTGTCTGGTACTTCTCCTTCCGCGCGCAGCCACGCGCGGAAACCCCGACGGAGGTAGCGCAGGCCTACCTTAACGCGCTCACCAGCGGCAACACGGTGGAACAGGCGCAATTCGCCACCGCTGACAGCAAATCGCGCCGCCTGCCGGGTGGCTGGCTGATGGTGAACACCGCCGCCGCGGTCAGTGCCGGCTTCGCGGAAATCCGCGTCGGCGTGGGCTCCTGCTGCATCGCCGGGGGGAGCATGGCGGTGCGCGAGGAGTTGGAGCGCGCGGTGGCGGAACTGGGCATCGGTATTGAGATCGCCATCAAGCCCGTGGGTTGCGTGGGCATGTGCCACCAGACGCCACTGGTGGAAATCGTGCGACTGGGAAAGCGGGAAGCGCTCTACGCCCGCGTGCGTCCGGATGACGCCGCCGCCATCGTACACAAGCACTTTCGGGCGAAATCGCCGCTGCGCCGCCTAGCCGTCAACCTGTCGCAGGCGGTAGACCGCTTGCTCACCGATGAGACATGGACTCCCGTGACGCGCTACGCGGTGGATACCCGTGACACCCGCATCTGCGCCTTCCTGGGCCGCCAGCAGCATCTCGCCACAGAGCACTACGGCGATATTTCGCCGCTGGATATTGATGAATACGTGGCGCACGAGGGCTTCCAGGCGCTGTGGATGGCCGTCAATGCTGAACCATCCGAAACCGTGCAGACTATCACCGACTCCGGCCTGCGCGGTCGAGGAGGCGCGGGCTTCCCCACCGGCAGGAAGTGGGCGCTGATGCACGGAGCGCCGGCGCCGAAGTATGTGGTCTGCAACGGCGACGAAGGCGACCCCGGCGCCTTCATGGACCGCATGCTGCTGGAGTCCTACCCCTACCGCGTGCTGGAAGGCATCGCCATCGCGGCGCTGACCGTCGGCGCGGAGGAGGGCGTGCTCTACATTCGCGCGGAATACCCGCTGGCGGTGGCGCGCATTACCGAAGCAATCGCCCGCTGCGAAGCCGCCGGCTACCTGGGCGACAACATCCTGGGCAGCGGGAAACGCCTGAAGCTGCGGGTGATGGAGGGCGCCGGCGCGTTTGTCTGCGGCGAGGAGACGGCGCTGCTGGCCAGCATCGAAGGCAAGCGTGGCATGCCGCGGCTGCGCCCCCCCTACCCCGCCGAAGCGGGCCTGTGGGGACGGCCGACGCTGGTGAATAACGTGGAAACCTACGCGCTGGTGCCGTGGATTCTGCGCCATGGCGCGGAAGCGTTCGCCGCGCTGGGCAGCGTGGGATCGAAGGGGACGAAGGTGTTCGCGCTGGCCGGTAAGGTGGCGCGCGGGGGATTGATCGAGGTGCCGATGGGCATCAGCCTGCGTCGCATCGTCGAGGAGGTCGGCGGTGGGGTGGCGGGCGGCAAGCGGCTGAAGGCGGTGCAAATCGGCGGGCCGTCCGGTGGGTGCATTCCGGCGGAGCTGTGCGACTTGCCAGTGGATTACGAGGCCTTGCAAGGCGCGGGAGCGATCATGGGCTCCGGCGGGCTGGTGGTGGTAGACGAGAGCGACTGTATGGTGGACCTGGCCCGCTACTTCCTCGCCTTCACCCAGGATCAATCCTGCGGTAAATGTACCTTCTGCCGCGTGGGCACCCGCCGCATGCTGGAAATCCTCGACCGCCTCTGCGCCGGCGAGGGCAAAGCGAAAGACCTGGATCAGTTAGAGGCGCTGGCACATCAGGTGAAAGCCGGCAGCCTCTGCGGCCTCGGGCAGACCGCCCCCAACCCGGTACTCTCCACCCTGCGCTACTTTCGCGAGGAATACGAAGCGCACCTGGAAGGCCGCTGTCCATCCGGGCGTTGCAAGGCGCTCATCACCTACCGCGTCACCGAGGCCTGCATCGGCTGCACGAAGTGTGCCCAGCGCTGCCCCGCCGACGCTATCCCACTGACACCATACGAGCGCCATACGATAGACATGTCGAAATGCACGCGGTGCGATACCTGCCGGGTGGTGTGTCCGGTGGATGCGGTGGTGGTGGAGTGATAGAAATGCTTTCTCAACAGCAACAGGATGAGAATCGCCGGTATTTTGCGAATGTCACCCAAACGCTCGAACCATTGTTGCCTCACTTTTCATGGGATATTGATGAGGACAGGCCACAATATTCGTCGTTGAGCATGCAAGCATGGTTTTATCTTTGGGACGGATTATCCTTTATTCTAGGGCAATATAGCGATATTGGTAAACGTCTGCTGAAACGCTCGATGGATGCTGCCTCCTTGGCCGTTGAAAGAAAAGACTTTGAGAGGATACCCAATCCAGACGTACTGATTCACAGGCCTAAAGAGTTCGCAAAGCAGTTAACGATACATGAATACCTTGGATACGACCATACATTCACTGTTTTGTTTTATGCAACCTGGTTGTATACCGAAAATCTGGATGCTGACCCATTGAATAAGGCAATAGGCTACCGCGACATGCTCTACAGTATAAAAAAGAATAAGCGAGATAAGTATACATTAGCAACTGATATGTCAGATTTAATGCTGATTCACAGGTATACTGATGCTATCGACATCTACTTATCGACAGAAAAAGATCTTCTCGATGTATCGAAGGGTAAATTGATCAAGAAACCATCCCATATTTTCTTCGCTATTTCAAAGTATATGATGGGTGACGCAAGCTACTATCCTATCGCTTATTCAGGACTTGAATACTGGTATCGGCACAGCTTACGCTGGAGTGAGGACGGAATTAAGACCGGGTTCATTCCAGATTGGAAACGCCTGAAATGGGCATATTTTTACCATACTATCTGTAAAGGTACCGATGATATTCGCTTGATACTCAATAACTTAAAAGGATACAATTAACAGCTAGTCGTATATCATGACTATGTAACTACAATGCAAACCATTATTATTGACAATCAGACGGTTACGGTGCAACCTGGCGCGACCATATTGGACGCGGCGGAGCGGCTTGGTATTCGTATTCCGACGCTCTGCCACCTTCAGGGGAAAGCGCCGTGTACCTCATGCTTCGTTTGCGTGGTGAAGGTGAATGGTGGGGCGCGATTGGTGCCGTCATGCGCAACCGTAGTCACCGATGGCATGGTGGTGGAGAGCGAGACGGACGAAATACTCAGGGCGCGGCGGACGGCGTTGGAACTGCTGCTCAGCGATCACCGGGGTGACTGCGAAGGGCCGTGTCGGCTCGTTTGCCCCGCGCATATGGATATCCCGACGATGCTGCGGCAGATTGCCGTCGGTGAATTGCGCGCGGCCATCGCCACCGTGAAAGCGCATATTCCACTGCCGGCATCGCTGGGGCGAATCTGCCCGGAATTGTGCGAGCGGGGCTGCCGGCGTGGGGAACACGACGCGCCGGTCTCTATCTGTAAACTGAAGCGCTACGTCGCCGACGTGGACCTTGCCTCCAGCACTCCCTACCGGCCGCTCTGCGCACCGCCCAGCGGGAAACGGGTGGCTATTGTCGGCAGCGGTCCGACCGGGCTATCTGCCGCATACTACCTGCTTACTTTCGGTCACGCCGTCACTATTTACGATGCCCACGACGCCCCCGGCGGCCGCCTGCGCACCGACGTGGACCCGGCGATGCTGCCTGCTGCCGTGCTGGACGCCGAGATTGATCTCATCCGCGCGTTGGGCGCGGAGTTCCGGCTGAACACCCGCATAGATGACCCGGCCACACTACGCAATGAATATGATGCCGTGCTGATGGCCACCGGGGAAGGAAACGGGCGGATTGAAAATCCGCGGCCCCAGGAGACCGGCATCTTCGCCTGCCGGGTGCCGCATTTGCGCCATGCGGTGCGCTCGGTGGGCGATGGCAGGCAGGCGGCGCTGGCGATACACGCCTGGCTGCAGGGTCTGCTTCTTCCGGAGCCGGAGCGGTTATTCTCCACTCATCTGGGGCATATCACCCCTGACGGCATGGCGCTGATGCTTCGGCATGCCAGCGAGGAAGCGCGCATCGAACCAGCCGATGGCTTCAGTGATGACGACGCGGTGGCGGAAGCCCGGCGCTGCCTGCACTGCGACTGCCGCAAGCTGGACGAATGCCGGCTGCGCGCGTGGTCCATCGCCTATGACGCCCGCTCCACCGCCTACCGGGGAGAGCGTCGCGCATTCGCGCAGGAGGCGACGCCAGAGGGTTTGCTTTACGAATCGGGCAAGTGCATCTCCTGCGGCCTCTGCGTGCAGATCGCCGAGGGCGCGCGGGAGGAGTTGGGACTGGCTTTCGTGGGGCGCGGTTTCGCCGTGCGCGTGGCGGTGCCGTTCAACGAGGAGTTAGCCACCGGCTTGCGCACCGTCGCGGGAGAGTGTGTGACAGCGTGCCCGACGGGAGCATTGGCGTGGAAGGGATTGTCTGAACCATGATTTTTGGGATTTAGAGGATTGCCGTGATTGGGGTGTGTGGAGGGATGGAGATGACGCTGGTTATTGATGACCTAGTGAAGGAGTTCGACGGTCCGCGCGGCGTGCTGCGGGTGCTGGATGGCGTATCGCTGACGCTCTCTTCCGGCGAGACCGCCGCCATTGTTGGGCCATCCGGTTCCGGGAAGAGTACACTGTTGAACTGCATCGGGGCGCTGGACCGGCCGACGGAAGGGACGATCTGCCTGGATGACGTGGCGGCGCTGGACGGGGCGGTGCTGGCGGCTTACCGCGCGAAACACGTCGGCTTCATCTTTCAGGACCACCACTTGCTGCCGCAGTTGACCGCGTTGGAGAACGTGCTGCTGCCCACACTGGCGGCAAGGACGCAAGAAGGCGCAGAACTACGGGCGCGGGAACTGCTCGAGCGCATGGGCATCGCCGAACGGGCCGATGCCTTCCCGGCGCAAATGTCCGGCGGCGAGCGCCAGCGGGCTGCCGTGGCGCGGGCGCTGGTGAACGGCGCCGGCCTGCTGCTCTGCGACGAGCCTACCGGCAACCTGGACCGCGCCTCCAGCGAAGCGGTGGTTGACCTGCTGCTGCAGATTGCCACCGACGGCGTGATGGTCATCATGGTCACGCATAACCAGGAACTCGCTGCCCGCTTCGGCCGCGTGCTGGAACTGCGCGCTGGCAAGCTCGCACCCCTCCAGGAGGACTTGACGTGACCCTCTTCCGCCTCATCGCCCGCGGCCTGCGCCACTACCACCGCACTGGCCTTGCCATCATCTTCGGGGTAGCAGTAGCCGCCGCCGCCCTCACCGGCTCGCTGCTGGTGGGTCACTCGGTGAGCGGGAGTTTACGGGACACGGCGCTGGCGCGGCTGGGAAATATTTCGCATGCCGTAACGGCACCGAGGGAGTTTCGCGCGCAGCTTGCCCCCGATTTGCGTTCACATAGCTGGGCTCGCGATTGCTCCGCGTTGTACCTCGCTACCGGCGCGGTGACCAATGCCGACACTGATGCCGTGGTTCCGAAGGTGAATATCATCGGCGTGGATGACGGTTTCTGGAAGCTGTTTGACACGAAAGAGACCCTCGACGGCCGACAGGCCATCGCCAACGCCGCTCTCGCGCGTGATCTTAACCTTCGGAAAGACGATGCTTGCCTTATCAACCTTGTTCACGGCGGCACGATGAGCAGCGGCAACCTGTTCGCCCAGCGCAGCCTCGACGCCACCCAACACACGCTGCGCGTCACCATCGCCGATATCCTTCCCGACCGCGGTGCTGGTGGTTTCAGCCTCACCGTCGGCAGCGCAACGCCACGTAACCTGTTCGTCTCGCGCGAGTGGCTGCTTGAGATGCTTGATAAAGGCGATTCGGCAAACGGCATGGTTGTGCATGCTTGGTTCAAGTTTGAAGATGGGTTATTCAACAACCATTCAGACGTCATCAGTGAGTCCGTTAAAGATACCTGCACGCTGCAGGACTATGGCCTTTCTCTCGTCCCCGACAAAGGGCTCAACTGCCTGCTGCTGCGCAGTGTTGGTATGGTATTGCCGAATATCGTCGTGACGGCAGGGCGGGAAGCGGCGGAAGAGAGAAAAACTGTAGCACGACGCACGTCCGTCTATCTGGCGGAACGGATCTATCGGCCGACAATTCATTTTAACTGGAATACGCTCTTCCAGCCACAACCAAAATTAGCAATTGGTAAATCAATCTCTTATGTGTTATTGGCTGGCATCGAGCGACAGCCGGGGAAATATGATTTCCTTCACGCAAAAAATCCGGTGTTGTTGAACGCCTGGGCAGCGGAAGACCTTGGCATAGAAGGATTCAGTTCCGACAACAACATTATCCTGGAATCTCTCGTTCCGTCACTGGATGGACATTACACGACGAAGCCGTTCCGATTACAGTATGCCGGCACCGTGCCCATCAATCCCGCCCATGCCGCTCTCGTTCCTCCTATTGACGGCGTGTCCGACGCCGACCGTATTGACGCCTGGCAGGTGCCCTTCCCGGTGGATATGGCGCGCATCACCGACCGGGATGAGGCGTACTGGGAGCAGTACAAAACAACGCCAAAGGCGTATGTGGACCTGGAGACGATCCGAAAGATGTGGGCCAGCGGGCCGCAGGGGGAGGGCGCGGACTGGGTCACCTCGCTGATGGTGACGCCTCCGGCGGGGAAGACACTGGAGGAGTTCGCGAAGGAGTATGAAACTGCGCTACTGAAGCGCCTCGACCCCGCCGATTTCGGTCTCGTTTTTCGCCCCATACGCGCGCAGGCACTGGCGGCGGCGACCGGCACCACCGATTTCGGGCAGCTCTTCATCGCTATGAGCTTTTTCCTGGTGGCGGCGGCCGCCGGACTGGCGGCGATGCTGATGCGGCTGATGGCGGAGGGGCGGGCGGCACAGGCGGGGGTGATGCTGGCGCAGGGATTCACCGCCGCGCGGGTGATGCGCGCCTTCCTGCTGGAGGGAACTATCCTCTCCGCCGCCGGCACGCTGCTCGGGGTGCCATTGGGCATCCTCTACGCGTGGGCGCTCATCCGCGGCTTGACTTCCTGGTGGCAGGGCGCGGTGGGCGAGGCGGCACTGTGGCTGCACCCCGGCGCAGGACCGCTGGTCATCGGCGTCATCTCCGGTCTGCTCGTGGGCATTGGCGCCGTCGCCTGGGGCGTGCGTGGGCTCACTCGTCGCTCAGTGCCGACACTCCTCGCCGGTTGGCAAGCGCTGGAAATCCTGCCGGGACGGCGCGCGCCCGTCGCGCTGATCAGCGCCGTCGCGCTCATCCTCATCGCCTTCGTGTTTGTCCGGCTTGGCATCGGCAAGCTGCTCACCCCCGCCGTCGCCTTCTTCGCCGGCGGATCAGCGCTGCTGGCCGGCGGGTTGTGCGCCTGCGCGGCGCTGCTCGCGCGCTGGGTGACGCTTCCCATCCTGCCGGTGTCGCTGCCACGGCTGGCGCTGCGCAACGCCGCCGTCAACCGCGGGCGCAGCCTGCTGGTAGTGGGCTTGCTCGCCAGCGCCACCTTCGTGGTGGTCACCGTAGCGGCGAACGAGCGCGACTTCAGCCGCCTGGACAACCGTGACCGCGCCAGCGGTACCGGCGGCTTCCAACTGCGGGCCATCGCCACGGGCCCCCTGCCCTACGACCTCAGCACCCCCGCCGGACGCGCGAATCTCGGCTTCAGCGACGAGGATGAGGCGTTGTTCACCGATGTCACGGTTTACCCCTTCCTGGTGAGCCCCGGCGACGACATCAGTTGCCTCAACTTGAACCGCCCCACCGCCCCGCGCGTCATCGGCGTGCCGCCAGCGATGGTGAAGCGCGGCGGTTTCACCCTGCAGGGCGCGGGCTGGAACTCTCTGCAGGATAAGGGCGACCCCATCCCCGCCTTCGGCGACGCGGAGAGTGTGACATGGACGCTGCACAGCGGGCTCAAGCAGACGCTCCCGCTGCCGTTGCCGGACGGCAAGACGACGAACCTTCGCTTCGATGGCCTGGTCGCCGCCAGCATCTTCGGCAGCGAACTGCTCGTGTCCGAGGAGAACTTCAAAACACTCTTCCCCGGCATCGCCATGCCGCGTTACTTCCTCATCGAGACGCCGCCAGGGCAGGAACACGCCGTTGCGGAAGCGCTGCGGCGCAACCTGGGGGAGTTGGGACTGGAAGTGCGCGACACCCGCGAGGTGCTGAACGGCTACATTCGCGTGCAAAATACCTATCTCTCGATGTTCCTCGCCATAGGCGGGCTGGGTATCCTGTTAGGGACGGTGGGCCTGCTCCTGGCGATGCTGCGCAACGCGCTGGAACGCCGCCGGGAATTCGCGCTGATGCTGGCGACGGGATTTCGGACGGAGGAACTGTCGCGACTGCTGGTGCTGGAGAATGGCGGGCTGCTCATCGCCGGGCTATTGCTCGGTACGGGCGCGGCGCTCATTGC